>NZ_JANSHO010000056.1:0-92408 GCF_047502635.1 Synechococcus sp. RC10B2 | reverse complement strand
ACAGAGCGGGGCTTCCAGGACTACGTCCCGCTAGCGCGAACGGCGGATTAGCTAACCAAACTTGCTCACTTGAACCTTGACAAACAAAGCCGGGATAGCCTCAAAAAGGCTACAGTAAAGCTACGGAGGCGGAAGCGCCGCCTGAAGGTTTCTGCGGGATTCTGGGCAAAATGCTCTTATGAGATCCGTGGAATTGTCCTGGGTTGGGATTTGACGCACGGGGAGAGAGGGGTATGGGCAAAGTCATCGGGATTGACCTGGGAACCACCAACAGTTGCGTGGCGGTTTTGGAAGGGGGCAAGCCCGTGGTGATCACCAACGCCGAAGGAGGGCGCACCACCCCCAGCATCGTCGGCTTTGCCAAGAACAACGTCCGCCTGGTGGGCCAACTGGCCAAGCGTCAGGCGGTTACCAACGCCGAAAACACCATCTTCAGCATCAAACGCTTCATTGGCCGCACCTTCGCCGAAACTGAAGAAGAGCGCAAGCGAGTCCCCTACAAGGTGATCCCTGGCCGGGACAACATGGTGGAGGTGGTGGTGCAGGATCGCGCCTACACGCCCCAGGAGATCTCCGCAATGATCCTGCAAAAGCTGAAGGCCGACGCGGAGGCTTATCTGGGGGAGCCGGTGACTCAGGCGGTGATCACCGTCCCCGCCTACTTTACCGATGCCCAGCGCCAGGCCACCAAAGACGCGGGCACCATTGCCGGACTGGAGGTGTTGCGCATCATCAACGAACCGACGGCAGCCGCCCTGGCCTACGGGCTGGACAAACAAGATCAAGATCTGCGCATCTTGGTTTTCGACCTGGGTGGCGGCACCTTCGACGTCTCGGTGCTGCAACTGGGCAGCGGCGTGTTCGAGGTACAAGCCACCGCCGGCAACAACCACCTGGGCGGGGATGACTTTGACCAGAGAATTGTCGATTGGCTCAACCGCCAGTTTTTGGAGACGGAAGGGATCGACCTCTCCCGGGATCGCATGGCCTTGCAGCGGATGCGGGAGGCGGCGGAGAAGGCCAAAATCGAGCTGTCCAGCACCCAGGTTACGCTCATCAACCTGCCCTTTATCACCGCCGACGACTCCGGGCCCAAACACCTGGAAGTGGAGCTGACCCGCGCCAAGTTCGAGGAGTTGGTGCAGGATCTGGTGGAGGCTACTGTTGAGCCCACCGAGCAAGCTTTGCGGGATGCCGGCCTCTCCCCTGAGGATATCGACCGCGTGCTGCTGGTGGGTGGCTCTACTCGCATTCCCGCTGTTCAGGAGAAGATTCGGCAAATCTTCAAAAAAAACCCGGATCGCTCCGTCAACCCCGACGAGGCAGTAGCCCTTGGCGCAGCCATCCAGGCAGGGGTGGTAGGCGGAGAAGTGAAAGACCTGCTGCTGTTGGATGTGATTCCCCTCTCCATTGGCGTGGAGACCTTGGGCGGGGTATTCACCCGCATCATCGAGCGCAACACCACCATTCCCACCAGCAAAACCCAAATTTTCTCCACCGCCACCGACGGCCAGACAATGGTGGAAATCCACGTCTTGCAGGGAGAGCGGGCTATGGCCAAGGACAACAAGACCTTGGGCCGCTTTCAACTAACCGGGATCCCGCCAGCTCCCCGCGGGGTGCCCCAGATCGAAGTCTCCTTTGATATCGATGCCAACGGCATTTTGAAAGTCTCCGCCCGCGAGAAGGGGACGGGGATCGAGCAGAGCATCAAGATCACCAACCACGGCGGCTTGAGCAGCAGCGAGATCGAGCGGATGCGTCGGGAAGCCGAGGCCTACGCCGAAGAAGATCGGCGCCGGCGGCAGTTGGTGGAAGCCCGCAACCAAGCGGACAGCCTGCTCTACAACTACGAGAAGACCCTGCAGGAGCACGGCAGTCGCCTTAGCGAGATCTGCCTCCAGAGGGGGGCCCAGGCGGCGGGCACATTGAGGGCGCTGCTGGCAAATGATAACGTAGACTTAGCAACTTTACGGAATGCAATGGAAGAGCTGCGGGCTGTGCTCCTAGAGATGGGGAGTGAGATCTATGGCACTCGCTGAGGATACTCGGCGAAGGCTTTTGCTCAGCTCTGGGGCATGGCAGAGGGGCATTGCCTGGGCCATCCGGCAAGCTGTGTTTCCGGCGTCATTCGATCCTTGTTCTCTGAAGCGCTTCTATGGCTCGTGACTACTACGAAATCTTGGGGGTTAGCCGTGATAGCTCCAAGGAAGAGATTAAGCGCGCCTATCGTCGGCTGGCCCGCAAGTATCACCCTGACGTCAACAAAGAGCCAGGGGCTGAGGATCGCTTCAAGGAAATCAACCGCGCCTATGAGGTGCTCTCGGACGACGAGCTGAGGGCTCGCTACGACCGCTTTGGGGAAGCTGGGCTGAGCGGTGCGGCGGCTGCCGCCAGCGGGTTCCAGGATTTCGCCGGAATCGGTGGCTTCGCCGACCTTTTCGAGAGCTTCTTCACCAACTTTGCGGGAGGGGGAGTTGGCTACAGCCGCAGCCGCCAAGGGCCGGTACGCGGGGATGACCTGCGCTTTGACCTGAAATTGGAGTTTCTCGAGGCCATCTTCGGCGGCGAAAAGCAAATTCGCATCAGCCACTTGGAGGTCTGCCCGGTCTGTGGGGGCAGCGGGGCCAAGCCCGGCACAGATGTGAAAGTCTGCCCCACCTGTGGCGGCGCTGGTCAGGTGCGGCGGGCCACCCGCACCCCCTTTGGCAACTTTACCCAGGTCTCGATCTGCCCCACCTGCGGCGGTGCCGGCCGGGTGCTGGAAGAGCCCTGCTATAACTGCAATGGCGAGGGCCTCGCCCAGACCACCAAGAAGCTGCGCATCAACATCCCTGCCGGCGTGGACAGCGGCACCCGTCTGCGGGTTTCTGGCGAGGGGGATGCCGGTCGGCGCGGTGGCCCACCTGGGGATCTCTACGTTTACCTCTTCGTCGAGCCGGATCCCGACTTCCAGCGGGATGGTCTCACCATCTTCTCGCAGGTGCGGGTAAGCTATCTGCAGGCCATTTTGGGGGCTAAAGTCTTGGTGCCCACGGTGGACTCGAAGGCGGGCCTGGAGGAAGAGGCGGAGCTGACCATTCCGGCGGGTTCCCAGCCGGGTACGGTGCTAACTCTGGAGGGCAAGGGGGTACCTCGCCTTGGCAATCCGATGTTGCGGGGCGACCACAAAATCACCCTGGTAGTGGAGATTCCCACCCGCATCAGCTCGGAAGAGCGGGAACTGCTTATGCGCCTGGCCGAGTTGCATGGGGAACGCATCAACAAGCGGGACGGTTTCTTGGGCGGGCTGTTGCGGGGGCTGGCCCAAATGCCCGGCAACCGAGAGCGAGAAGAAGAATGACGGCAGAGGCAATTCCCCCCCACGAGGTGAAGCTGGTTCTGGATCAACGCGGGATCCCCTGCCCGCTCAACTACGTGCGCGCCAAGTTGCGCCTAGAACGCATGGCGCCGGGGGAGGTGCTGGAGCTGTGGCTGGATGCAGGAGAGCCTCTGGAGCAGGTGCCCAAGAGCCTGACGATGGCGGGGCATTACATTGAAGGGCAACAAGCGGCGCCCGAGGGACACCACATCCTCTGGGTACGCCGTGGGAATTTGGCATGAGCCACCGGAGCGCCGTCCAAGAGGAGGGGCAGGGATCCACTTGCACTGGCTGGGTGCGCGCCGCCCAGGCCAACTTTTATCGCGTGCGCATCGATCCCGAGCTGGCTGCCCTTTTTCCTGAGATCGAGGCGCATTTCCCGGCCCAAAAGCCGATGCCGGCGGAGCTTCTCTGCACTGCTCGGGCCAAGCTCAAAAAAATGGGGCAGTCGGTGATGGTGGGGGACTGGGTGGAGGTTAGCTTACCGCCGGCTGCCGACTCTCTCTGGCCGGAGCGGGGGGCAATTGAGGCCATTCTGCCGCGGCGAACTCAGTTGCCTCGACCGGCCATCGCCAACATAACCCAAGTCTTGGTGGTGATGGCCCTGGCCGAGCCGGAGCCCGAGCCCAACGCCCTCAGCCGTCTGCTGGTGCAGGCCGAGGCCAGCCACCTGCGAGTTCAGGTGGTGTTCAACAAGTGCGATTGTGTAGAGGCGGCGGTGGCAGAGAGCTGGCGACAGCGTCTGCAGCGGTGGGGGTATGAGCCTCTATTGGTCAGTGCCCTTACTGAGGCAGGGATCCCCGAGCTGCGCCGCCGCTGTCGGGATCAGATTTCGGTGGTGGCTGGCCCCTCAGGGGTAGGCAAGTCAAGCTTGCTCAACCGACTCTTGCCGGCTGTTCAGCTGACCACCCAAGCGGTGTCAGAGAAGTTGCGCCAGGGGCGGCACACCACCCGCCATGTGGAGCTGTTCCCTCTGCCAGAGGGGGGTTGGATTGCCGACTCTCCGGGGTTCAATGCCGGCGAAGGGATCCCGCCGGTTTCCCCTCAGCAGCTAATACGTTGCTTTCCGGAAGTGCGGGAGCGGCTGGGCACCTGTCAGTTTCGCGATTGCTTGCACGATCGGGAGCCGGGCTGTGGGCTGCGGGAGCTGGACTGGGAGCGGCGGGGGTTTTACCTACAGCTTTTACATGAACTCCAGGAAGCGCAAGCGGCAAACTCTGCCCCAGCTTGCCCAGGTCTCAAGCGAAGGGGGGAGGGGCACCACCTGACCTGCCGTAAGCAGAGCCATCGCATCCTGACCGATTCCGACCTAGACTGGCAAGAGGATTGAGGCGGATAGAGCCTTTGGCCCTGGTTGATTGCCTTCGCCGCTTCCTTACATGATGATGCTCCTCCAGAAACGGCCTTTTAACCCCAAGGCCTAAAACTCCCACTGAGCAGCTCCTATGGTTCTCTCGGATCCCCTTCACCTTATCGTCCAAGAGGTGCAGCAGGGCGAGTACGCAGACCGGGTAAAAAAGCTGGTTTACTTCACCTGCACCCGCACTTGGACAAACGACGCTGTCAAGCTGAGCGGGGAGGAGCTAAAGGCTCTGCTGGAGCAGCTCTACCGCGAGCATGCGACCCTGGAGGACCTAGTCCGGCGTTTTCGCGACGCCATCAGCCAAATCAACAAGAAGGCTGAATACGCCCGCGTCGCCAAACTGCTGCTGAGCAAGCTCGAGCTCCTCTATCACCAGTCTCAATCGGATCCCGGCAGCCCTCTGACTGCTTCATCTGGGGATCTGCCGGCTTGGGTGGCGCCTGCGCCCAGCTTACCTGTGAGATACGGCGGCCTACAACTGCACAAGCAAGACTACGACCCGTTCGAGTTGCGGGCGGGGGTGATGCAGCAGACAAGTCCCTTGCGGGCCAAGCTGGTTTTGTTCACGGCTTTGCACCACAGGCTAGAGCCCACGGTGCAAGGGTTGGCGGCCCTACGGCGCTACAGTCTCGACGAGCTGCTCAGAGCCCTTTACGACGCCTGCAACTCCCCGCAGGAGCTGGAAGCGCGGCTGCAACAGGCGGTGCAGCAGCTCCAGGAGCCGGAGCAGGATAGCCAAGCAGCTAACGCCGTGCTGCAGATGCTGCAGCCTCTCTACGTTTACGTGTCCCAAGAAACAATGGCCGGTGGGGGGCTAGCTGCCGAGACTCTCGCCGCCGATCTCGATTGGCTCAATGGGGAAAATGCCGTCGGCACTGGCGGGACGGAGTCCAGCCGCATCACTTGGCTGGAGTCCGAAAGCCCGAACGAGGGGGAAGCGACAGCCGAGCCCCCTGCTTTTTCTGCTCCTGCCGTTCTGGCGTCAGAGCTTCCAGAACCCTGCCGCCAACTGCTGCACCGTAGCGCCGGATCCCTGATGGCCACCATCGAGAACACCCTGAGCGAGTTGGGCAACGCCCTGGACGAAGGGCTGCAGGACGAGGATCCGGACCAATACCTGAGCCTCAAACACCAGGTGCTGCGTGGCCTTCTGAAAGACGTAGAGGGATCCGCTGCCCTGTTCAGAGGGATCCTGAGTAGGCTGGAGCAGTCGGAGTGGGGTTTGCTGCGGCCCGCCGGCAATGCGGGACAGCCAGGAGAGATGGCCGAGATGCCGCTTCAGGTGGGGGATCCCTATGCCGCTCTGCGGCAGGTGCTGGCCACCAGCGAGCTGGCCCGCCAAAAGCCCCAGTTGGAGCAGGAAGTGATGCGCTTGGTGCGGCGCAGCATTGGCGCGATCAAAACCGCCATTGAAAATGCCCTGAGCGAGCTGGGCCAGGCCTTGGACGAACAGTTCCAGAGCCGTCCCCTAGAAGAAGCCTTAGTTCTCAAGTACCAGACGTTGCGCGCCTTTTTGCAGGAAGTCGAGGAGATCTCCACCAAGTTCGCCGCTTTCTTGGCCCGCATGGAGGAGGCAGAGCGCCGTCTATTTGGCCTGGTTTGAAAACCAAGCCCGCCATTCTGGGATCCCGTCAACTCGCCTGAAGTCAGAGAGAGCTGTAGCTGTAGGAGCAGCCCCCCTCTCCCAGTGGGAGAGGGGTGGGGGGTGAGGGATGCCGCTTCGCCGCTGCCAACATCCAAGACAGCGCCGGGCGCGAAAGCCCTGACCCTCCTCACCCTTGAGGGCAGAGATTCTTCGGAGTCCCGAAACGAACCTTCAAAGGCGCTGTCCAACCGCTCTGCTGTTACCCTGGCGGCCACCCTACTTTTTTGGTCGCGCCGGCGAGGCCAAGTCCTTTGCCTTCCCTAGAGCCGATAATGCTGGCGCTCCAGTGCAGTGTCTCGCTTTAGAATGGCCATGAGCGCGGGATCAGCTCTCTTCCATGGATTCTATGGATGCCAATGGATGCCAAAGATCTGCTCCGACTGTACCGGGCAGGACGGGTTAACTTTGCAGGCGAGAACCTGGCCGCTCTGGATCTGAGCCGAGCGGATTTGATCGGGATAGACCTTTCTCAGGCCGACCTGCATGGTATCAACTTGATCTTTGCCTACCTGGGGCGGGCCAAGCTGCAGAAGGCCAACTTGGTGGGAGCGAATCTCAGTGGGGCCAACCTCAGCCAGGCTGACCTGAGCGAGGCAGATCTCAGAGATGCGCATTTGCACGGCACCACGTTGCAAGGGGCGGACTTGCACGGGGCTAACTTGACGCTGGCTCTGTTGATCGACGCCAACTTGCTAGAGGCGGATCTGCGCTGGGCCAACCTCACCAGCGCCAACCTGGGGGGGGCTTGCCTGCGGGGGGCCAATCTCCGTTTCGAGAGTCGCCGGGCAGCCGTGCTGCGCAGCGCCAATCTCAGCCGCGCCGACCTGAGCGGGGCCAACCTGGCGGGAGCGGATTTGACGCGGGCCGACCTAAGGGGGGCCAATCTCAAAGAGGCCAGTTTAATCGGAGCCCACTTACAGGGAGCCAACCTACAGCGGGCCTGTTTGCGCGGGGCCCTCCTCAGCAACGCCGACCTGAGGGGAGCTTCCTTTCTGGGCGGGGACCTACAGGGGGTGCAGATGGGGCGGGCCAACTTGAAGGAAGCCATGCTCAGCCAGGTCAACTTGGCGGAAGCCAACCTCAGCGAGGCAGATCTGGCGGGAGCCGATCTTTCCGCCGCCTGCCTGCGCTCGGCCAAGCTGGCGCGGACGGATCTGAGTCGGGCTAACCTGGCCGGGGCCGACCTGAGATCGGCCAGCCTGGTGGATGCCTATCTGGGCCGCACCAACTTGGAAAATGCCGATCTCCGCGAGGCCATCCTCACCCGCGCCGACCTCAGCACCGCCAACCTCGCGGGAGCCAACCTGCGCGGGGCGACTCTGCCAGATGGACGGATTGGGTGAGCAAGACGGGGATCCGCCCTGGAGAAGGTGAGGTTTTCCGCTGTCCTAGAAGCTTCACAACCGCTAGCCTACAGGGGAAGGGTGGGATCAAAGGGATCCGTGAACAGCCGCCGATTTCTGTCCTTGATGGAAGCCTTGTGGGCCGCTCTACCCTTGCCAGAATGGTTGCCGGGGGCGGGAGAGCGCTCTTGGCAGCAGACGGTGGCAGCCCTGCTCCAGCTATGGCAAGAGGTTGGACAGTTTGGCGTGGTGATCGGGGGGCCGGTCTCCTGGTGGCCCCCTTGGGTGGTGCAGGATCCCTTACCCCAACTGCCGCTGCCCATGGATGCGCTGCATCTTCCCCGCCACTCTTGGGAGCCGGCACGGGAACCCCCCTGGTTGTTCAGCCCGGATTTTTCCCCTGAGTCAATCCTCACCCCTGGGCAGACGGTGATCCCTCTCCTGCCGCGGGATCCACTGGTGGAGGAGCCTTTTCTGTTGCTGCTCACCCCTGTTTTTTCGGCAGTAGCTGCCCAGGGTCACCATCCCCACACCCGGCAGAGGGGGATGATGGTCTCTTTTGAGCCGGAGGTGATCCGACGAGCCTGGCAGAGCCTGGAGCAACGGGTTCAACAGGGCAGGCCAGACCGGCTGGCCGCTTGGCAGGAGTTGGCCCGCCACTATCCCCTGATGCAGCCGCATGTACGGGTGTTGGCCCGCTTCAGCAGCTTCCTTCTGCTGGGTAACCTGGCCGAGTTTGGATCCCCGCCCGCCCGCCTGCCCCCTGCCAGGGCAGAACAGGAGGCTGCCGCTGTGCCTCCACCGCCACCAGCAGCAAGGCAGATCCCGGCTTCTTCATCTTCCGCTTCCTCGCCGGCGCCTGAGCCTCCCGCCCACGGCCGCTCCTCCGCTCCCCAAGCCGAGCCAGAGCAAGCGGGCAGCCTCTCGGAGGCGGAGTTGTTGCGGGCTCTCATCCACGAGATCCAGACGCCCCTCAGCACCATCCGCACCTTGGTCAGCCTCATCCTGAAGCGGCGCGACCTGCCACCGCGGGTGCGGGAATACGTGGAGAAGATCGACCGCGAGTGCACCGAGCAAATCAACCGTTTCGGTCTGTTTTTCCAGGCCACAGAAACGGTCATGCCCGCTGCCACGCCAGGCGAGGGACGTCGGTTGCAACTGGAGCCGATTGCGCTGGTGGACTTGGTGCGGCAAAACCTGCCCCGCTGGCAGGAACAGGTGGAACGGCGGGGATCCCGCTTGGAGTTGGAGATCCCTGCCGAGCTGCCCGATGTGGTCAGCGATCCCAAAGCCCTGGAGGCGGTGCTATTTGGAATTATCGACCGCCTAGCCCGTAGTACTCCCGCTGGCAGCCGCATCCGCGCCCAATTGCTCAGCGCTGGCGAGCTGGTGAAGCTGCAGTTCCAGGTAAACACCCCCGAGGGGAGCGACACCCCTAGCCTGGAACTTAAGTCCCCTCAGCCAATTGGCCAGTTGTTGGTGGTGCAGCCAGATACCGGGGCCATTAGCCTCAGCCTGCCAGTAGCCCGAACCCTGTTCCGAGCTTTGGGGGGCTATCTCACTGTGCGCCATCGGGCTCGGCAAGGGGAAATTCTCAATATCTACTTACCCCGCCAGCTCTAGTCCGCCGGCCTGGAGCCGGTCTGAAGTGGCAAATCCCAGGGAGGATGGGGCTAGGATCGATTTGCTTGCTCCAGGAGAGTTGAAAGAGGGGATCCATGCCGAGAGCGAAAAAAGTTGCCGAACCTCACCCAGAGCCTGAGCCCGTCTGTGGGGGCGGGGATCCCAGGCCTGGCGGGGGGATCACTCTATCTGCCCAGCAGCTCTCCACCTTGCTCCACGAGATGCGCAATCCTCTAACCGCCCTGAGCACGCTGGCCAAGTTGTTGCAAAAGCGTCTGCCCCCCGACGATCGCAACCACTGGATTGGCCTGAGCATTGAACAGGAGTGCAAGCATCTGCAGGATCTGCTGGCGGAGCTGGAGCGCTTGGACGGGATCCCGGCTCCTCTCCAACTTCGGCCCCTCTCCTTGGCCGACCTGCTGCGGGAGTGGAGCCCTATTTATCAGGCCCTGGCGGAAGCGCAGGGACATCGCTTTCAGGCCGTTCTTCCCCCTTTCCTGCCGCCGGTACTGGCAGATCCCCGCGCCCTGCGCCAGGTGTTGGATAACTTAATCGACAACGCCTGCAAGTACACCCCGCCCCCCGGCGATATCCAGCTCAGGGTAGAGGTCAAGCCCGCCGAGGAAGCGAGAGGCTCAAGCGCCTCCTCTTGCCAGGAGGTGTGGATCGCCGTCTGCGACAACGGCCCCGGCATCCATCCTGAGAACCTGGAGCGGATCTTCGATCCGTTTTTTCGCGCCGATCCCTCCAAGCCGGGGCAGGGGCTGGGGTTGGCCATCAGCCGCGACTTGGCCGCCCAAATGGGAGGAGATCTCGAGGTGGAAAGCTCCCCCCAGGGCTCCTGCTTCCGCCTCAGATTGCTCACGGCCCAGTAGGGCTTAAATGGAGCAGGCATGTCTCTTCCAGCCAAAATCTTGAAAGCTATCCAGGAGCTGCACAATGGCCCCCTCCGCTCAAGCCAAATCCGAACCTGCCTCGGCACGGGCCCGCATCTTGTTGGTGGATGACGAGCCAGGCTTGCGGGAAGCAGTGCAAGCCTATCTAGAAGACAGCGGCTTTGAGGTGATCCCGGCTGCCAATGCCCAGCAAGCCCTGCAACTGCTCAGCACGACGCAGCCACAGTTGATTATTTCCGACATCATGATGCCGGGCATGGACGGCTACCAATTTTTGGCGCAAGTGCGAAAACTCGATCCCTACAGCCACCTGCCCGTGGTCTTCCTCACCGCCAAGGGGATGACCGCCGACCGCATCCAGGGCTACCGGGCCGGCGTCGATGCCTACTTGCCCAAGCCATTCGACCCGGAGGAGCTGGTGGCCATTGTCTCCAATCTCATCGAGCGCTCCCGCGCGGCCAGCCCCTCGGAGGTAGTGGCCCGCGAGCTGGCCTCGATTCGCGCCCTGCTATCGGAGCGAACTCTCCCCCCAACCATTCCCTCTCAGCCCCCCACCCCAACTCCTTTACCCCCACCGATTAAGGTGGAGCTGACACCACGGGAACAGCAGGTGTTGGAGAAGGTAGCAGAGGGTCTGATGAACAAAGAAATTGCCAAACAACTGCAAACCAGCGTGCGCAACGTGGAAAAATACGTCACCCGCCTCCTCAACAAGACGGGCACCAGCAGCCGCACCGAGCTGGTGCGCTACGCCCTCACCTACGGTCTGATCCGGTTGTAGCCCTCACCGCCGGCCCCTCTCTTACGGCTGTGGCTTGGGCGGCACCGTGACCAGCAGCTCCAGTCCAAGGGCGTGATCTCCGACGGGGTAGCTGGTGATCCCCAACCCATCGATACGGGTCAGTAGCTCGCGGGCCTCCGGCTCCAAGCTTGCCAGCCCACCCGGCAAAGCGGCTTCTAGCACTGTGCGGATGCCGCGCCAGTTGAGCAAAAAGTAGCCGTAGTTGGGCTTGGGCAACTGCTCGTAGAGGGTCTTCAGCGGCTCGGTTTGAGGGATCCAATTGCCCTGGCGTTGGGCAAGGGTTTGCAGCGCCGCCGTGCTGGTGGTAACCATCAGGTAGTTGCCTTCCCAAGACCGCACCAAGAGCGGACGTTTAAACAAGGGATCCGCCCAGGTGACCTGGCCCTCGGCTTCTGTTACTCGCGCGCCCGACTCTTGGGCCAGCCGATCCAACTGGGCCAGAGCTGCGTTGGCCTTATCTTTTTGGCTGCTCTCGACGAGCAAAGCCGCCCCCATGCCCTGCAAGAAGGGGTGGGCCTGGGCATCGGGCGCCACCAGCAGGGCCATCTCCCCGTCCAGCCAAGCCATCAGGTCTTGATCCAAATCCAGGCGGGTATTGGCCCGGAACTCGGCCCGCAGCTCATCCAGCAACTCTTTGGCCTGGGGATCCTTTTCCAGTTCAGAGACAACCGCTTGCCAGCGCTGGGCCACCTGCTGGGTGGTGATCACCGCCAGGGCACTGCCGGGCAGCCGCCGGATCAGCTCGCCCCGGGCGGTTTGCCACTTGCCCAGCAGCGGGGTTTGGGGATCCAGTTGGGTGAGCATGCGCATCTGCAGGCCCTGCTCCCGCCAGTGGGCGGCCATGGCCAGAGAGCGCAGCGGCTGCAGGGATCCCAGCTCTTCCGGATCTAGATCCGGCATCCAATCTTTAAAGGATGTGGGGTCGTCGTGGAGGGCCTGGAAATTGAAGTAGGCAAAAGCCAGGGTGCCCGGCTTCTGGTAGAGATCGCCCACGGCGGTGCGGAAACCTTCGGCGCGGCTGATGGGCTCCGCCTCGCCGCGATAGACAGCAATCGCCCGCTGCATCACCTTGGGATCGTTGGCCAGGGCCACGAAGCGGTTGCCAAACTCCGCCGTCACCCACCGTTCGCCCGGCTTGCCGTTGGTTTGCACGTAGAGAGTCACTCCTTGCTCTTGGCGCTGCTCAAAGTTGGCCCCTTCTGCCTCTGCCTGTTGCCGCACTTGGGCCAGAAATTGCCTGGACAGATCGGCGTTGCGGGTGCTGGCTCCCCACAGGATCCCAGGCACCGGCTCCGCCGCCCCTGGCACCAAATTGGGGATCACCACCGCCAGCGTAAAGTGATCCCCGGCCCAAGCTTGCATCTCTTCCCGAGAAAACTCCTGGCCAGTGCTGGCCCAAGCTTCTGCCGTCCAGCTTTCCCAACGGGCCAAAAGGTCAGGGTGGGTGCGGAGCGACTCTTCCGGTTTGGTAGAAAGGGCCAGCACCAGAGGTGCCGATTGGGGAACCAGCGCCGTCTCGGGCAGAACATCGCCAGGCAACTGCACCTGGGGTGCCCTGAGCTGACAGGATCCCAAAAGCCAAGAGCTCCCCACCGCCATCAACGTCAGGGAGAGCGGACGAGAGCGACGATAAAGTTGGGCCTGCATACCCCACCTGCAACGAGCCGTCCTCTTGAGCATAGGCGATGGACTTAGCCCCTGTCTGTGATCCCAGGCCTTCACCGAAGTATCGAAATAAATCAGCTACTTGGGTCGGGCGCGGGCGACCAGCTCATCCACATATTCGTTCCAGCGCAGACCCCGATGGGCCGGGATCCAGGCCACCCGCACCTGCGGGCACTGCTGCTTGAGTTGATACAGCTCCTGCACCAGATCCAAGTTTTCCACCGGCCCCGTGCGCCGCCGCCACCCCTGCGCTGCCCAGCGCTCCATCCAATCGTTGTAGGTCTGTACGCAAAGGTGGGAATCGCTGTAGATGGTGTCTATGCTGTTGCTCTGGGTGTCGCGACAATATTGCAAAGCCCGAATGAGGCCGGTCAATTCCATACGGTTGTTGGTGCTGGCGGGATCCCCTCCGTAAAACTCATCCACAATCTGGTCATCCTCAACCACCACCACCGCCCATCCCCCTGGCCCTGGATTGGGGGAACAGCCCCCGTCGGTAAAAATGCCACTAGGAGGGCAATCGGCCAGCCGTGGGGGAGGTGCTACTTGGCGGTTGCCCGGACGTAAGCTCTTGGCCATGATGGGATCCCTAGCCGACACCGGCAACTGCATTCTACCCCCTGGAGGGCCTGTCGGCGCCGTCGTGGCTGGAAAAGTATCTTTTCGCGCTACCGGCAGCATAAGCCTGTAGAGGCATCAGAAGCCGAGTTATTTGGCCAAACAGCGCGAATAAAAACCCCCAGAAAAGCTGGGGGAGGAGTGGTGTGTTGAGGTGATGAATACTTGCATGATATCTCTTGAAGCCGGTGGGTAGCCGCAAATGGCAAACGATCTCTGCGTTTTCTTGCAGAAATCATTGCAAACGGGAGCAAGCGCCAGACACTAGAAATCAGGACGGTAGAGAAAATCTGTTCCCCCTTGGTTACAGATAGTGTTTCTCATCTGAACATATGCCTTACTAAGGGCTAGATGTAGAGAAGCCCTAGATAACTTTTTTATGCACCTGCTGCCGACGCTAGGGATTGTGTCAGGCCCAGATGGGCATAAAGGCGGGAAAAGTCAAAGTTTGCTGACATTAACTCCTGGATGCAGCGAACCTTAACCTCCTCGTGCAGGCGGATCTGGCCGAAAACCCGCTCGATGCGATTGATAGTGGTGAAGGTATCCAGATCCACGGAGAGGATCGGCACTTCCAGTTCTTCGGCCCGCGCCCGGATGCGGGGATCCAGAGGCAGCTTGCCGGTCAAGATTAGGCAGAGGGTGGAGGTTTCCAGGGCGGCCAGTTGAATATCGGTGCGGTCGCCGCCGGTGATCACCGCCTTGTGCTCCAGCTTGCGGAAGTACTTCAAGGCGGAGTTGACGTTCATCGCCCCCACCGCGATGTCTTCGACCATCAAGTCCATCCGATCCGGGCAGCAGAGCACCTCGGCCTCCAGTTGCCGCGCCAGCTCCCCAACGCTGATGCTGCGCAAAATGCGGTGGGAGGGCAAAATGCCCAAAACCGGGATCCCTTGCGCCTCCAGAAAGGGTCGAACGATGGTCTTTGCCGGCTCCATCTGGTCGGGTGGCACATCGTTGAGCAGCACGCCGGCCAAATGGGATCCCAGTTGGCGGTGGGCAAAGAGAAGAGAATCGACCGCCAAAGGGGAATGGTAGCGGCTGATCAGCAGTACCTGAGCATCCAGGGCTTGGGCCATTTTGGCCAGGGAGAGGCCGAACAACTCGCCCTCGTAGAGATCGGCCGGGCCCTCTAGCAGGATCAAATCCGCAGCGGATCCCGTGGCAAACTTCAGCAGAGGGGCGACAGAGCGCGCGGGATCTGGCTCCCCCGGAGACTGCTGGATATGGGTCAGCAACGCCTCTTCGTCGAGCTGGAAAAGCATGGGTGGCATCTGGGTCAGCCGCAGCGTCTCCGCTACAAAGCGCATATCCGGGTCTATCCCTTCCGGGGATCCATCCTCCCGGGCGCAAGATCCGAGCGGCTTCCCATAAGTAATTTTCACTCCTTGTTGCTGCAGATGCTTGGCCAAACCCAAGACAGCCGCCGACTTGCCGCTGAAAGGTTCGGTAGAACCGATTAGGAGGAACTTGGACACGGAAAGCTCCCAATACGCAAGGGACAACGAGGGTGTAGCTGAGGTTACCTGTTACTCAGTCTAGCGGAGGCCGCTTGGGGGAAACCTCGGGGCTGCCTCCGAGGGAAGCTGGAGATTTCCCGGCGGGGCTGTGAGCTGGGGAACCACCTCCAACCTCTGCTCTCCCCCTTTGGATTTCCTTGTCCTCTGGTCAGGAGATTACCCGATTAAAATTGGCTCTTCCGGGTAGATCACCAACTGACGCGGTTGCTGCTGGGCCAAAGCCAGGACAATGGTTAACGCCCCCAGCCGGCCCCAGAACATCACCAAAACGATAATCAGTTGGCCGAACAAATTCAGCTCCCCCGTGAACCCCGTCGAGAGGCCACAGGTAGCAAAAGCGGAGATGACCTCGAAGAGCACCGGATCCAGCCTGCTGTGGTGGTGGGTAATTAAGATCAGCCAAGTTGCCAATAGCACCACGAACAGAGAGACGGTCAACACCGCTGCTGCCTTGCGCACCATCGAGGGATCCAAACTGCGCCCCGCAATCTGGGCGCTGGGCAAACCGCGGGCATAGCCCCACAAGGCCAACACCAACACTGCCAAGGTGCCGGTGGTGATGCCACCCCCCATGGAAGCCGGAGCTGCCCCGATAAACATGAGAGCCATCAGCAACAACTGACTTGCCGGGGTCAAATCCTCAATGGGGATCCCGGCAAACCCAGCAGTGCGGGCCGAAACCGACTGAAAAAATGTCAGGCCCAAGCGGCGGGGCCAGCTTACCTCCTGCAAGGATCCCTGGGGCAAGCTCTCGGCCAAGAACATCCCCAGTCCGCCCGTGCAGAGCAAGACCACCACCACGACCAGGGTGATGCGGGTGTGCAGAGAGGGGCGGTGGCCCCGGGGCCAAGTTAGCAGATCCGACAAAACCGGGATGCCCAAGCCGCCGATAAAAATCAGAGCCGCCAAGATCGCCAGCGACAGGCCATCCGTAGGGATCCCTTCGGCGCCAAATAGATCAAACCCCGCATTGCAAAAGGCCGAGACCGCGTGAAAAATCGCCAGAAAAACTGCTCGCTCCGGCCCGTAGAGATCCCGCCAGTGCACCCAGAGCAGCAAAGCTCCGCCCAGCTCAATCAGGGTGACCCCGATCAACACCCGCCGCGTCAATTCGAGAATAGCCCCCGGATCGATCAGGCCCAGCGAGTTGCACAGCGCCAAGCGGTTGAGCAGGGAAATGCGCCGCCCGAGCAGTTGAAAGACCACCACCGCCAGCACCATGAAGCCGACCCCGCCAATTTGGATCAACAGCAGCAACACGATCTGGCCGAACAAAGTGAGATCCTCCGCCGCCACAATCGTCGAGAGACCCGTTACGCTCAGGGCGGACATGGCCGTAAACAGCGCCTCATTCCAGCTCAAGGGATCCCCGCGCCCAATTCCCGGCAGCATCAGTAGCAAAGTCCCCACCACCGCCAGCAGGCCCAACCCCGCGACCAGGCGCAGGGGCGGCGGCAGCGGGCGACGCCTGTCCCCAAAAAAGAGCCGGTGTAAGCGACTGGCCGGGATCCAAGGGGACTGAGGCAGCGTCGGGCGAGGGGTTCCTGAAGATCGGGGAGACACCCATCCCTCAGCCCCCTCGGGTTGCGGCGGCGGGACGCAGCCCTCTCTCATCGGATCCCCCGTTACATCTCGTTCAGCCGCGAGATGTTGGTATTGGCCCCCAGCACCACCAGCAGATCCCCCTTCTCCAGCAGGTAATCTGCCGGGGGAGAAACCACCAACGATTGTTTTCGCTTCACCACCAAAACTGTGATGCCGAAGCGGCGACGCAAGTCCGACTCCGCCAGCGTATGGCCCACCAGCGCCTCCGGCACCTCCAGCTCGGTGATGCTGTAACCCGGCTCCAGCTCCAATTGATCTAGGATCCCTGGTGCCGTCAGCACCTGAGCCAAACGTCGCCCCGCCTCCTGCTCCGGCAACACCACCCGATCCGCTCCCACCCGCAAGAGAATCGAGCGTTGCCGCTCTGTCGAAGCCTTGCAAACCACGTTGCGCACCCCCAAACTCTTGAGGGCCACCGTCGTCAACAGATTGCTCTCGAAATCGCTGCCGATGGCCACCACCACGGTGTCGAAGGAGAGAATATCCACCGCCCGCAGGGCATCCTCATCGCTGGAATCCAGCGCCACCACCTGCGTTAGCTGATCCGCCAGACGCTGCACAATCTCCCGGCTGCGGTCGATCCCCAAAACATTGTGCCCTCGCTCCATCAGCGTGAGGGCCAAGCTCGTGCCGAAGCGTCCCAGACCGATCACCGCATACTCGCGATCCGCCCGCCCCATGCGCCCCCTTGCCCTTCCTTGCAAGACCAAACACTGATCATATGCCGACGCAGCGGGATCCAGCAGGGCTGTGACCCTAGGCAGACTCAGGTTTAGGCAGGGTGGAAGGGTGAGGGATCAGCTCGTGCGTGGAACGGCGCTCCACCATCTCGGCCGTGATGCGCACGTATTTGATATCCCGGCGAGAGGGAACCTCGTACATCACGTCCAGCATTAGCTCTTCCACAATGGCCCGCAGCGCCCGCGCCCCCGTTTTGCGACGGTAGGCTTCCTTGGCAATGGCAGAAATGGCAGCCGGCTCGAACTCTAGCTCCACCCCGTCCATGCGCAACAGCTTCTGGGCCTGCTTGAGGATGGCATTTTTAGGCTGCGTCAAGATGGCCTCGAGGGCCTTCTCGTCCAGGGGATCCAGGGTAGCCACCACCGGCAGCCGCCCTATGAATTCTGGGATCATGCCGTACTTGATCAAATCCTCCGGCTCCAGCGCCTTGAGGGCATCGGCCAGGCGTTGCTCACGGGTAACTGCTAGCTGCTCCCCTGGCTTGATAAAGCCCATCGACTTTTTGCCAATGCGCTGCTCGATCACCTTCTCCAGGCCGACAAAAGCGCCCCCACAGATGAAGAGAATGTTGGAAGTGTCGATTTGAATGCAGTCTTGGTAGGGGTGCTTGCGCCCTCCCTGCGGAGGCACGTTGGCAATAGTTCCCTCCAGCATCTTCAACAAAGCCTGCTGCACCCCTTCGCCGGAAACGTCGCGGGTAATGGAAGGGTTTTCGCTCTTGCGGGCAATTTTGTCGATTTCGTCGATGTAGATGATGCCGCGCTGGGCTTCTTCCACATCCATGTCCGCCACCTGCAGCAGGCGCAACAGGATGTTTTCCACATCTTCGCCGACGTAGCCGGCTTCGGTGAGGGTAGTGGCATCGGCAACGGCAAAGGGCACATCCAACATGCGGGCCAGGGTTTCGGCCAGCAGGGTTTTGCCGGAGCCGGTGGGGCCAATGACCAAAATGTTGGACTTTTGCAGTTCCACCTCATCCAGCTCCGCAGCTCCGAGGCTGTTGGGGTTGGCCTTAGCAGCCAGCCGCTTGTAGTGGTTGTAAACCGCCACCGACAGAACCTTCTTGGCCTTCTCTTGGCCAATCACGTACTGGTCAAGGTAGCGCATGATCTCGCGCGGCTTAGGCAACTGTGCCAGAGAAGGCAAGCTGCGAGAGGATTTTCTAGGGGTTTCGCGACGGCTGGCAGCAGGGGCTGTGGCAGGTGGGGTATTGCCGTCGTAGAGTTCCTCCTCCAAAATCTCGTTGCACAGCTCCACACACTCGTCGCAGATGTAGACCCCCGGCCCCGCAATCAACTTACGCACTTGATCCTGGGACTTATTACAGAAGGAGCATCTCAGGTGGGAGTCATGCTTGGCCATGGGATCCTCGTTGCTGTTTGCTCTTGGCTATTGTGTTCGGCGAATTCCAGGAAAGACAGGACGCTCTGGTGCTGCTTAAACGTGGGGCGCGGCCGCAGAGGCGTAGGAATACTGAAGGGACAGAACTTACTGACCTACTAGTCTAGCACTTCCTTCCAGCTTGTGGGCTTCCTAAGCCGGCTGTAGAGGATAGCTCTGCGGCGATTGGATAGAAAGTTGATAAGAAAACCGCCCGACTCGACGTCGAGCGGCGGATGGTGTGAGGAGTGAACGGAAACATGCGTCTCCGCTACTCTCATGATAGTGGAATGTTCCTAACTCTGGCAAAGACGGTCGTCGGAAGCAAGTGGGCTTTTTGGTTCGGTTGGATACCCTCTGGAGCGGAACCAGGGTAGATCTTGAGCACCAAAAAGGGGAAGGGACTGTCCGTGTTTCGTCCTCTTCCCCCTCTGGCGTCCACTCCTCACAGAATCGCATGATAAACCATCGCCAGGGCGAGGACAAGCCGGCCTTCCCAAATTTTTTCTCGTCAAGGATGGAGATCACTTCGGATCCAACGCCAGCAGCTCCGCCTCGCTCAGGAGAGGGATCCCCAAAGCCTGGGCCTGCTTGAGTTTGGAGCCGGGATCCGACCCTACCACCACATAGTCGGTTTGGCGGCTGACGCTGGCGGTCACTTTGCCGCCGCGGCTTTCAATCCAAGCCTTGGCCTGCTGGCGGGAGAGAGTAGGCAGGGTGCCGGTGATGACAAACTTCTTCCCAGCCAGAACCTGGGAGACGGCAGGGGCCGCTTGCCGGGGCAGGGCAGGGATCCCCAGCTCCCGCAGCTCCTGCAGCAACTTCTGGTGGGCGGGATCGGCAAACCAGGCCACCACCGCCTCGGCAATTTCCGCCCCTATCCCGTAGATTTGGGCGATGTCTTCAGCCCTGGCCTGGGCCAAGAGTTCTGGGGCGGGGAAATGCTGGGCCAAAATCTGGGCGGTCACCACCCCCACATGGGGGATCCCCAGCCCGTAGAGCACGCGCTCCCAGGGCTGTTGACGGGAGCGCTGGATGGCCTGCACCAGCTTCTGGCTGGAACGGGATCCCATCCCCTCCAGGCTCTCCAAGTGTTCCGGGGTGAGGCGGTAGAGATCGGCCACGGTGCGCACCCCCAGCTTTTCTACTAACTGGGCCACCCGCTTTTCCCCCAGGCCCTCGATATCCATGGCGTCGCGGCTGGCCCAGTGCTGCAGTTGCCCCCTGATCTTGGCCGGACAAGCTGGGTTGGGGCAGCGGGTTATCGCCTCGCCGGCAGGGCGAACCAAAAGGGTGCCGCACTCGGGACAGTGGCTGGGCAGGCGGTAGGGAACGGCATCGGGGGGGCGCAGCTCCTTGAGGATCCCCACCACCTCAGGGATGATCTCCCCGGCCTTGCGCACGATGGCGGTGTCGCCGATGTGGACATCCAGCTCTTCCAGGCGATCGGCATTGTGCAGGCTGGCGCGGCTGACGGTGGTGCCCGCCAGAAGAACCGGCTCCAGCTCCGCCACCGGCGTGACGGCTCCGGTGCGGCCTACGCTGGCCACGATGGCGCGAATGCGGGTGGGGACTTCCTGGGCAGGGTATTTGAGGGCAATGGCCCAGCGGGGGAATTTTTGCGTAAAGCCGGCCTCCTCTTGCAGCCGCAGGGAGTTGAGCTTCACTACCACACCGTCACAGGCATAGGGAAGCTGGGCCTGCCGCCACCGCTCGTAGAACTGGACCACCTCCTCGAGGCCCCGGCACACCTGGGACAGAGGATTGACGGGCAATCCCAGGTCTTTTAGCCGCTGCAGACACTCCCACTGGGTTTGGGGGGGATCCCCGCTTGGCCACCCCTCCGGCCAGTGGAGGGCATAGGCGAAGAAGCTGAGCTTGCGGGCGGCAACCACGCGGCTATCCAACTGGCGCAAGGTGCCGGCGGCGCAGTTGCGCGGGTTGGCAAAGGGGGGATCCCCGGCGGAGCATCGCTCCCGGTTGATGCGCTCGAACTCAGCAATGGGGAGATAGGCCTCTCCTCGCACCTCCAGGACCGGCGGGGGAGCGGCGGTTGCCAAGCGCAGGGGAATAGAAGGGATGGCGCGGATATTGGGGGTAATGTCCTCACCTGACTGTCCATCGCCGCGGGTGGCCCCCCGCTGCAGCAGCCCATCCACATAGGTAAGAGCCAGGGCAGCGCCGTCAATTTTCAGCTCGCACACATATTCCAGCTCCCCTTCCTCAGGGGTGCGCCCCAGAACCCGCCACAGGCGCTCTTGCCATTCCTTTAGCTCTTCCAGGTTGAAGGCGTTTTCCAGACTGTAGAGGGGGATGCGGTGGGAAACGGTGGGGAACTGCTCGGCGGGCTTTTCCCCCACCCGCTGGGTGGGGCTGTCGGGGGTGATGAGCTCGGGGTAGGCCCGCTCCAGCTCCTGCAGCTCGCGGTAGAGGCGGTCGTAAACGCTGTCTTCCAGAATGGGGGCATCGTGGACGTAGTAGGCAATGCTGGCCTTCTGCAGCAGAGCGCGCAGCTCGCGGGCGCGCTGTTCCAATTTTGGATCCATACTCTTGTTGCACCGTTGGCTAGGTCTAGCTTAGGTTCAACGCTCTCATCTCTCTCAGGCTGCCGCTGCTCTGCCCCCTTGTCAGCCTAACCCCCAAAAAGCTGGGCAATGCAGATCCCAGCTTGCAGTTGCAGGCGAGATGAGGCGAGAACTCCCCGTAGAAGCGGGCTGGCGGTGCCGGAAGCAGAGGCCGGCTACCACAGCGGTTGCCACCCATGGAGCGCCTCGTAGTGGCGCCTACCTTATTTCCTGCGACTGCAAGTGCCCGTAGGCTTGGGCCGCAGCGGCCATTTCTGCCGCCTTTTTGGAGCGCCCCTCGCCGCGGCCCCAACATTGGCCGTGGCCCCAAACTTCCATGGTGAAGTGCGGCGGGTGTTCCCGGGCAGCCACCAGACGATATTCCGGCAAGGTGCCCCATAGGCGTTGGGTCAGTTCCTGCAGCGCGGCTTTCGGGTTGCGCCGAGTGGGATCCTGGAACCACTGCTCCACCCGTTGGCGAAAGTAGGGATCCAGCCAAGGATGCAGCCGGGCCAGGGTGTGCATGCCCCAGCTCAGGTATAGGGATCCCAACACCGCCTCAAAAGCATCGGCTAAGCGCCGCTCCCGTCCGGCCAGGTCGTTTTGGGAGCTGGATCCCACCTCAAGGTAGCGCTCTAGGCCATGCAGATCCGCCAGTTCCGCCAGGTGGGCATCGCTGATCAGATCCGAGCGAACTGCGGTCAGCTCTCCCACCGACAAGTGGGGATAGGACTGGAACAAGAACTCAGTGGCCAAAATGCGCAGGACAGAATCCCCTAAGAACTCCAGCCGGTCGTTGTTGCGCTGGCCATCCAGAGAAGGGTGAATCAAAGCTTGATCCAACAGATCCCAGCGCAGTTGCTCCAGCCAGGCGGGATCCTTGAACCCCAACCGGTTCAGCAGGTGCTCTAAGGCGCGGCGACGAGGTGGGATCGGCTCAACCATAAAACCTGCGGCAAAATCTCTACACCTAGAATGCTCTCAGTGCTCACCTTGTGCTACAGGAGTAGTATAAGCCTTTGGAGAGGATCCCTGCATGCATGCCCACGCCCACCCTCGCACTCCCACCACCGAGATGGAGGTGACCAGCATTCGTCTGGAGCGGGAACTGAAGCAACGACTGAAGGCGTTGGCCGGCGGCCAGGGCTACCAGGCCTTGATCCGCGAAATTCTCTGGGGCTATGTCTTGCGCCACTCTCAAGAGGCTGCCACCCTCACCGCCGAGGATATTCAGGCCAGTTTCCCCGCCACGGCTCAGCGGCCCCAGCGTTGCGCCCTCACTGGCCAGGCCATCCAGCCACAGGAGCCGATGCTGCTGGGGTTGACTACGGACGGGAAATTGGTTCCCCTCAGCCCTGCCAGCCTCTGATTCTGGAACTCGAGTTAGTCCAGAGAGCCCTGGAGCAACCGACTCGACCGGCTTCTGCTAAGTTCCGCGGATTTCTCGATATCTTCTGGCGCGTTCTTCGGCGGGATCAGGGGCTTGCGCCTTGGCAACGGCCTCTTGCAGTTGTGCCATCACTGCTTCTGGGGGGTCGGCAGAGCGGACGACGTAGAACATCAAGTTAATGGCTTCGGCGGCCGTCAGCTTAAGGTTCTCTTTTCCTTTTGGCACCAGCGCGATCTTGCCGTCTGTTGTCGTAATCGCCGTATGGGATCCTTTGGCAAGAATCTCCCCAGCTTTTTCCAGAGTGACAAGCATATCCGTGCCTCACCTCAGCAGGACACCTATCATCCTATCGGATGTCTTGTGCGAGCAAAGCCGGAGGGATTTAAGCAGTTTGGCGGATTATAAGAGATGCCCTCGCGCTTCCAGCCAAGCGTACAGGTAGGGAAATAGCTTTTGGTTGGCTGCCGGAAAGGGAAATTGCGACAGCTCCGCCGGCTCGACCCAGCGCACTTCGCTGCATTGCAGGGCTTGAGCTTCTCCGCGCAAATAGCGGCAGATAAAAGCAATAAGGGTGATGGTGAAATGGGTGTAGGCATGTTCGATGGTGGCCAGCGGAGCCACCACCTCAATGTCGATGCCGATTTCTTCTTTCACCTCCCGCACCACACACTCCGCAGGGGTTTCTCCCGGCTCGATTTTGCCGCCGGGGAACTCCCACAGGCCGCTGAGCATGGAGCTTTCCAGCCGCCGATCGATGAGGATCTCTTTCCCTCGCAAAACGATGGCCACCGCGATCTGTTTGTGAGGGCGCGAGGGACGGGGCTCAGACATAGGCAGGTGTTGCTGTTGACCTCGATTGTAGGCAGCGCAATCGGCCTGCCAAGGACATTGGCCACAGCGAGGCTGCCGGGGCCGGCAGATGGTCGCGCCCAAGTCCATCAGGGCCTGGTTAAAGGTGCGCGGCTGCTCGGGATCCAGCAACTGCTGCGAAAGCCGCCACAACAGGGGCAGACAACGGGCCGGCGGCTGGGGCAAAGCCACCAGGCGGGCCAACACCCGCTTGACGTTGCCCTCCAAAATCGGCAGGGGCAGGTCAAAGGCGGCGCTGAGAATGCCGCCAGCGGTGGTGCGCCCGATCCCCGGCAGCGCCAGCACCTGCTCCAGATTCCTGGGAAACTGGCCCCCGTGTTCCTGCATCAGGATTTGAGCAGCTCTGTGCAGATTCAGCGCCCGCCGGTAGTAGCCCAGCCCTTCCCACAGTTTCAGCACTTGTTGCTGCGGAGCCGTCGCCAACTCTGGGATCCCGGGCAGAGCCTCCATCCAGCGCTGAAAGTAGGGGATCACGGTTGCCACCTGGGTCTGTTGCAGCATCACCTCCGCCACCCAAATGGCATAGGGATCCCGCGTGCGTCGCCAGGGCAGATCTCGACCCTGCTGGCAGTACCAACGCTGCAAGGACTGCCGCAGGCGCTGCAAAACTGCGCTGCTCCAACCTAGCGACTGCTCGCCAGCAACCGCAACCTCGGACTCTCTTCCAGTCCGTCGAGAAGGAACCTGGGATCTCAAGCCGCGTAAGCGAAGTGCAACGCCCACCAGATCAGGGCCGAGACCACCCCCGCCACAATGCTGGCCGAGATCAGAACCACAATTGGGCTATCCGCCCCCTTGAACCTCATAATGCCGCGGTTGTAGTCAGCCATTGTTGCCTCCCACCAGCTTCGGCTTTGGGGTGTCGAGGATCTCACTTGGGATACGTGTCGCGATGGGGAAACTCCGTTATCGACCAACCCCCTCATCTCTAGGATAGCCAATTTGGCCCGGATCCGAGCCGCCCCCCAAAGAGGGATCCCCGTCGGGCAAGCCCTACCGCCTCCGCTGGTCGCAAAAGTTAGAGCACAGGAGCCGCCCAGGCAGAGGCTTGGGCAGCCAACTTCCCTGCTATTTAGACAACCTGCCGACGGCGGGGCCCTGCAAGAGACAGTCCACCCGGCCCAGCAGGTATAAAAGGTGCCCTCCCAGGGCTCCGCGCCGCCTAGGCGGCTGAGAAGTCGCCTCTCAGGTTTAGCGAGGGAAAACCACCTGGGCCCGCAACTCGCCGGCAGGATTGGCTTGCGTATGGATGTTGAGGTAGTAGGCCCCGGCCAAGAAGCTGGAGACCTGCTCAACAGATAGGGTACGGGCGGTTTGGTTTAAAGTGACCACAGCACTGCCGCTGGCGGAGCTGGGCACCGCTACCGGCGGTACTTCGGCAGCAGGAGATAGGGTCAAGGTAGCCGTAGAGACTACAGCTCCCGGCGCAGGGGTCGCCGAGTTGCTGCTCCCGCAGCCGCTGAGAAACAAGTCAGCAGCTAGGCAGACGCCCCAAAAAGTTTTGAAGACAAAACGAGGCCGCAAGGCCGAATCCAGCAAAAGCGTCAACAATATGGAAAAAGCTCCTCGGTCGGAGAACAAGCCACCTCAAGTACGGAGCAGGCCGAGCTTCGGATTCACCCTCGGAGAACAAGGTCGCGATTGCCTGAGGAGTTGCCCCTGTTTCTCCGCGATCTTCTTCTCGAGGGGCTTCCCAAGAGGTCGAAGCAGCCCGACTGCCGACTCAGGAGGGGTGGAGGGCCGGAGATGGCCAAGCTCCAAAGCTCTCCCTCGCCAAACTTTCCCAGGCCAGGTTCGCCGATCTGTGGGTTTAATTGAACCGGGCTCGCCGGCGCAAGTTCAGTAAAATTGTCGCGATATCGGTCATCAAGACCTTCGTTGGGGCAGTCGTTCTTATGGCGAGGACAGGGGAGGGGAAAGGCAGCAGCTTAGCTCGAGAAAGGTCTCGGGATCCGGTGCGTCGTCAGCGCCGCTTCACTCAGGCTGCCTCCCCTTCTCGCCACTTGCTGCCTGCTCCGGCTGCCGAGGGATCCCTCTTGGCTTCCCGCCCCCAACCGCTGCGCCTCTCTCGCCAAAGAGCCATTGCCCGGATGCGCCAACGAGCTGCCCAGCCTCGCTGCCTGAGGCGGTCTCCGGCCCTGTTGGAGGTGTTGCTGCGAGGCCTGGGCCTCAGCCTGATGTTGGGCCTGACGATGGCTGGCCTATCGCAACTGCTGCAATCGACCACTCCTGCCCGGCCAGAACAGGATGCGATGCAGGAGCTCCCCTCCACCTTGCCCACAGACCTGTTAAGAGGACAGGAAATCCCCGCTTTGCAGGAGCGCTTGGCTGCTCTGGCCGATCAGCCGGGCCTGACAGCAGGAGCCCTGTTCTGGGAGGTGGAAAGCGGCGCCTTTGCCGGGGTGAGGCCGGATCAGGTTTTTCCTGCCGCCAGCGTCATCAAGATCCCGATTCTCCTGGCTTTTTTGCAGGCAGTGGAAACGGGTCAGGTGCGGCTGGACGAGAGGCTGACTTTGAGAGAAGACCTCAGGGGCGGGGGAGCTGGCGTATTGCAGACCCGTCCCCTCGGATCCCGGGTCTCTGCTCTGGAGGCAGCTACCCTCATGAGCACCATCAGCGACAACTTCGCCGCCAACCTCATCATCGATCGCCTCGGCGGTCGGGAAGCCCTCAACCAAAAGTTTCGCCAGTGGGGGCTGCAGCACACGCAAATTTCCTGGTGGCTGCCGGATTTGGAGGGCACCAACACCAGCAGCCCGCGCGACATGGTCTGGCTGCTCAGCCAGGTGGAGCAGGGGCGAATGCTCAGCCGCCGCAGCCGCGACCGCTTTTTGGACATCCTCTGGCGCACGCAGCGGCCCTCCTATTTTCGCCCCAACTTGGGCCAAGAGGTGCGCATTGCCCACAAGACGGGAACTCTCAGGTCGGTGGTGGGAGATGCCGGCATACTCGATTTGCCCAACGGGCGACGCTACGTGGCAGCAGTGTGGGTAAAGCGGGAAACTCCCAACGATCCCAAAGCCGAAGAGCTAATCGCCAAACTCTCCCAGGCTGCCTATGAGTTTTGGTCTGCCGAAGGCGAGCCCACCGCTTCGGCTGCTGCCGATAGCCCGTAGCCCTAGGGGATCGCCCATCCCGGCAGAGCAGCAGCGTCAAAATTAAAAAGTTGGATCTTAAAAAGTTGGATCAGCCAACATCCAAGCCAGAACGGTGAGGTTATGGCCGAGACTCTTCCCCCTTCCCAAGCTCCTCCAGCAGGGGATCCCCTTATCAAACTGGATCAATTTCTCAAGCTGACGGGAGTTGTGCCCACCGGCGGGCAGGCCAAGCAGCTCATCCAGGCGGGGCAGGTGCGGGTCAACGGCGAGGTGGAAACCCGGCGAGGGCGCAAGTTACGCCTGGGGGATGAGGTGGCAGTAGCGGGCCAAGTTTGGCAGGTGGGCTGGGATGGGAAGAGGATCCAGAGCTCTGCCACAGGGGGAGGTCGGGTCTGCCTCTAGTCAGTCAGGGTTTTGCTGAGAAAAACTGTTCGCGTCAGCGGGACGGCGTCCTTACGTTTCAGGGATGCTCAAGAACCACAAGTTGGTAGGCAGCATTGCTGACTGTGGGTTCTATGAGTTTCGGCGACAGCTAGAGTACAAGTGCAAGCTCTAGAGCTGTCAGTTGGTTGTGGTGAACAGGTTCTTCCCTTCCAGCCAACTGTGTTCAAGGCCTACGGCCCGCTGCCGCGAACGACGGGAAGTTACGCCTGTGAAGACTCCTCTGCCCCCCTACATCCCCCCGTATACGGGGGGACTAAGGGGGGGTTGGGCAACCAACGAGGTATGGGTCGTGGAAGTAGAAAGGAAGCAACGACGCTGGACAAAAGTTCGTTTTTGTTTAGCGTTGTGTAAGTCTTGCGGAGCGGCAAGGTCAAGTAGCCGAGCCCTTGCTCCCCAACTGCAACCAACTCCACAACCGCTGACCTAAGCTGGGAACAGTTTTCTTTTCTTTTTCTCGCTGTGCCTGCGTCCCCTCAGCCTCCTGTGCAGCAGGATTTTCCTCCCTTGCCCCCGCCACCTCCCCGCTCTCCGGCTCTAAGGGTGGTGGAGACAGCTTTCTTAGCCAGCACTGCTGCTTTGATCTGGATCTTGAGCTACACGCCGCTGGCCCCGTTTATGCGTCTGTTTTTCCCCATTCCGGTGGCGCTGGCGGTGATGCGCTGGGATCCCCGCACCGGGGCGATGGCGCTGGCGGTCTCTGCTCTGTTGCTGACGGTGCTGATGGGGCCCACGCGCAGCATTCTCTACGTCATTCCCTACGGCCTGCTGGGCTACTGGTGTGCCCGCCTATGGCGGCGGCGCCTTTCCTGGTATGTCTCGGTGGCCAGCGGCGCTGCCCTCAGCGCTTTCGGCCTCGTTTTCCAGTTGCTGCTCTCCTCGCTGTTGGTGGGGGAAAACCTCTGGACTTACGTCACCATCCAACTCACCGGCTTGACCAACTGGCTGCTGGATGTGTCTCTGGCCAGGCTGGGCGTGTACTGGGTGGCAGAACCCTGGATGGTTCAGGTGGTGGTGGCAGGGTTTATCGCCTTTAACTCCCTGGTCTACGTCTTCACGGTGCATTTGGTGGCAGCTCTGGTGATGGAGCATTTCCGCTGTCCGCTGCCGCCGCCGCCGAAGTGGGTGCAATTTTTGCTGGATTAGCAGCCGCCTATACCTCTAAGGTGACTACCGCCATGGGATAAACTTGTAGACCCTACCCCCATAGCTTCTACCCCTGTTCCTGATGAACCCACTGCCCCCTCCTGCCTACCCCTACCAGTTCCGCGCCCTGGGCTTGATCAAGGGATCCCTAAAATCGATCCCGCAGACTTATGCTCAGGCGACGCTGGTTGCCGCCGATGGCGTAGAGTATCCGGCCACCCCTGGCCGCGCGGAGCTGCTGCGCCCTTTCACCTATTGCATCGAGAGCGGCCACACCTACTGGTACTACGTGCAGCCCCAGCCGCGGTCGGGCGGCACTTTGGGCCTGAGCGTTATCCGCATCCTGGCCTTGCCGGAGGAGGAGCAAGATCCAGATCTGGACGAGCCCTTTCTGCCTGCCCCCGAGGATGTAGAGGAGGGCTTTAACATTCGCGGCATCGTCGAGCCCCACGACGGCTTCATCTGGGTGACGGTGCGGCGCAAGCCCCAGGGGAACAAGCAATTCCCCCCCCTGCAGCTGCGTCTGGAAGGGTTCTTGCCGGGGGCCGTCGCCGGCGAGTTTTGGGATCTGTTGGCGGAGCGGGAGGGTCATAAGCTGCTGCTGGTGGATGGCAGCCGCCTCTTGACAGCGGTGGCCTAACTGCCTAAAACTAACCCAACCTGCTACCCCAGATCCCCAACTGATGGTGTCTGCTGCCGGCTTGTCCCAACGGGTTGCTCGTCTCTCTCCTTCCGCAACGCTGTCGATTTCGGCTCTGGCCAAGGCCATGCGGGCAGAGGGTCTGGATGTCTGTATCCTGAGCGCTGGCGAGCCGGACTTCGACACCCCTGAGCACATTCGGGCTGCCGCCATCCGCGCCCTGGAAGAGGGCAAAACCCGCTACGGCCCCACTGCCGGGATCCCCACCCTGCGCCAGGCGGTGGCAGACAAATTGCGCCGAGAAAACGGCTTGGACTACAGCCCCGACCAGATCCTGATTAGCAACGGCGGCAAGCAAACCCTGTTTAACCTGGCCATGGTGCTCCTGGATCCCGGCGACGAGGTGATCCTGCCCGTCCCCTACTGGGTTAGCTATCCCGAGATGGTGGCTCTGGCCGGGGCCAAGGTGGTGCGGGTGGAGACGCAAGAGGGCCAGGGGTTCAAGCTCACCGCCGACCAACTGCGCCAGGCCCTCACCCCCCGCAGCAAGTTGCTCATCCTCAACTCGCCGGCCAACCCCACCGGCGCTGTCTATCACCGGCAGGAGCTGGCAGCTTTGGCAGAGGTGATCCTCTCGGTTCCCCATCTCTATGTGGTCTGCGATGAGATCTACGAAAAGCTGGTTTACGGCCAAGCCCGCCACATCAGCCTGGGATCCCTTTGCCCTGACTTGATGCCGCGACTGATCCTCAGCAGCGGCTTCGCCAAAGCCTATGCCATGACCGGCTGGCGGATTGGCTACTTGGCGGGCCCTAAGCCCATCATCGAGGCGGCCATCAGCCTGCAAAGCCACAGCACCTCCAACGTCTGCACCTTTGCCCAGTACGGCGCCCTGGAGGCTCTCACCAGCCCCCTCTCGGCGGCAGCGGTGGAGAAGATGCGCCAAGAATTCTGGCAGCGACGGGATCTGATGGTGCAAGGGATCCGCACCTTGCCGGGGGTGACTTTCCCGGAGCCGGAGGGCGCATTTTATGTGTTTGTCAACATCGGCCAAACCGGCTTGGGTTCGGTAGAGTTTTGCCAACGGCTGCTCAAAGAACATCACGTGGCCGCCGTGCCGGGGGTGGCCTTCGGGGCAGAGTCCTACATCCGCCTCTCCTATGCCGCCGACCGCGCCACGCTTGAAAAAGGACTGGAACGGCTGCACCGCTTCCTGTCTTCCCTCTGAGGGGGCAGGAGGAGGGCTGAAGACAAGGGCTGGCCGAGACTTCTCTACAAAACGGTGGCGCAGCAAACCAACAGCAGGGGCTGGTGCCTGGCAGAGGCAGGAGAAGACTCTTGGCTCAGGCCTACCGTGAAGTCCTCGAGGCGATGCTGAGGGAGCGCTAAGATGGCTCCCACCCAAAAGTCTCCCAAAAAATTGCCCGCTGGCTTTACCCTCAAATGGTCTGCCGAGAGTGTGGAAAAGCTGGGATCCCTCTTGCCGGGCGAGATCTTGCTGGCAGTCCTGCTGGACCATTGGGAGCAACTGCCCAAAGCATTGCAACAAGAGTGCCTGCTGCAGGCCCACCGCATTCGCGTGGAACGGCTGGTGGTCAGCCAAAACTTCACCATCGCCACCATTGAGCAACTGCTAAGCAACTGTTGAACGAGACCCGTTGATCCCGATCCGCTCGGTGGGAATTCCGCTCCAAAGGATCTCTGTCCTAGAGTGCCAGGCAACGGCAGAACCACGTCCTGTGCTACGGTCAGAGTAGGTTAGTGCTCTTCCCCGGCTTTTCAACCTGTGCTCCCTCCCCCGCTAGCGGACGGCCATCCCAGCCTCTCTCTTTTCTACTCCTCGCTAAAGCTCTCCATCGTCTGCGAAGCAGCAGCAGGGCAGCAAGGGGAGTGCCATCGCTATTTTTTAAGGGTCGCATAGCGTCAGCGCGCTGTGAGACGAGCGGGTTTTGATTGGGGCACTTACTTCTTATGAAAGCAGTGGATTTGGCCAAAGCTATCCAGCAACGGCGCACCTTCGCCATTATTTCCCACCCCGATGCCGGGAAGACCACCCTTACGGAAAAGCTGCTGTTGTACGGGGGGGCGATTCAAGAAGCAGGGGCGGTGAAGGCCCGTCGCGCCCAAAAGCGGGTTACCTCCGACTGGATGGAGCTGGAAAGACAACGGGGCATTTCCATTACCTCGACTGTGTTGCAGTTTGACTACCGCAACATTCGCCTCAACTTGCTCGATACTCCCGGCCACCAAGACTTCAGCGAAGACACCTACCGCACCCTGGCGGCGGCTGATAACGCTGTGATGCTAGAAGACGCCGGCAAAGGGCTAGAACCCCAGACCCGCAAGCTGTTTGAAGTCTGTCAACTGCGGAAGTTGCCGATCTTTACCTTCATCAACAAGATGGATCGCCCCAGCCGGGATCCCCTCGAGCTGATGGACGAAATCGAGACGGAGCTGGGCCTCAAGCCCTATCCTGTAACCTGGCCGATTGGCTCAGGGGAGCGCTTCACAGCTTTGTTTGACCGGCGGACTCAGGAGTTTCACTTCTTTGAGCGAGTCTCGGGGGGGCGGCTGCGGGTCAAAGATACCGTCGTTAAACTCGGGGATCCGCAAATTGAAGAACTGATTGAAAAGGATCTCTATTACCAATTTAAAGAAGAGCTGGAGTTATTGGATGGCCTCATGCCCAGCTTGGATCTCAAACAGGTTCATGCTGGCCAGCAAACCCCCGTCTTTTTCGGCAGCGCCATGACCAACTTTGGGGTGGAGCTGTTTCTCAATGCGTTTATCGAGTACTCCCTGCCGCCAATGCCCCACGAGAGCACGGCAGGGCTGATCCCACCCGAACATCCTGAGTTCACCGGCTTTGTCTTTAAGCTGCAGGCCAATATGGATCCCCGCCACCGGGATCGCATTGCTTTTGTACGCATCTGCTCCGGTAAGTTCGAGAAGGACATGGTGGTCAACCATGCCCGCCTCAATCGCCCCATCCGTCTCTCCTATCCCCAAAAATTGTTCGCCCAAGAGCGCATCTCCATCGATGAAGCCTATCCTGGCGATGTCATCGGCCTCAACAACCCCGGCATCTTCAGGATTGGGGATACCATCTACACCGGCCCGAGGTTGCGCTACGCCGGGATCCCCAGCTTTTCGCCGGAGCTATTTGCCTATCTGAAAAATCCCAACCCCTCCAAGTTTAAACAGTTCCAGAAGGGGGTGGCGGAGCTGCGGGAAGAAGGGGCGGTGCAGATTATGTATTCCCTCGACGAGTCGAAACGGGATCCGATCGTGGCGGCAGTGGGCCAGTTGCAGTTTGAGGTGCTGCAGTACCGCCTGGAACACGAATACAATGTTGAAACCCGACTGGAGATGCTGCCCTACACCCTGGCCCGCTGGGTAGAAAACGGCTGGGAAGTCCTCCAGAATTTCCCCAGCCTGTTTAACACCCTCATTGTCAAAGACATTCAAGATAGGCCGGTTCTCCTCTTTAAAAACGAGTGGACCTTGCAGCAATTTATCAGCAGCAACCCCAAAATTAAGCTGAGCAAAATTGCTCCCATCGCGGATCTTGGCCCCGAATCCAAGGACGGCTCCTAAGGCCACTCAGAGCAACCTTCTCCGGGAACCTGCAAGTTCCGCTACCTGACCAAAGCTTTGCTGCTGTCTGGGATCGGGGTTGACATCTTCTCGCTGCCTGGCAATCTCGTTTTTGTAGATCCCAGCAATTTCTTTTTCTTCTTTTTTGGGTCATGCTTGCCAGGTCTTATTTCCAAGGCAAACCCATGGCAGTCGATAAACCGCTTTGCGACCGCTCGTTGTGGGGGCTGGATCCGCAGGCTATTTTTTTGAATCACGGCTCCTACGGCGCGACCCCGAAAACGGTGCTGCAGGCCCAGCGAGCCTGGCAAGAGCGCCTAGAGGCCCAGCCGGTACAGTTTATGGGGGAAGAGCTGCCGCGGGCTTTGCGGGCGGCGGCGGCAGAGCTGGCCCAGTTTGTTGGGGCTGAGCCTGAAAACCTTGTGTTTGTGGAAAATGCCACCGGCGGCGTCAATGCCGTGCTGCGCTCGCTGTCGTTTCGGCCAGGGGATCAGATCGCCTACACCAGCCACAGCTATGGGGCCGTCCGCCAGGCGTTGCGCTATGTCTGTGAACGCTGGGGGGCGGTGCTGGCGGAAGCCCAGGTTCCCTTTCCGATTGCGGGGCCGGAGCAGGTTTTGGCGGCGTTTGCGGCCATTCTCACCCCCCAGACTCGGCTGGCGGTGCTGGATCACCTCACCTCGCCCACGGCTCTGGTCTACCCCTTGGCGGAGCTGATTGGCCTCTGTCGAGAGCGCGGGATCCCAGTCTTGGTGGACGGGGCCCATGCGCCGGGGGTTCTCCCGTTGGAGTTGGAAAGCTTAGGAGCCGATTGGTACACCGGCAACGCCCACAAGTGGCTGTTTGCCCCCAAGGGCTGTGCCTTCCTGTGGGTGGCCCCCCACCGCCAGGCCCAAACCCATCCCCTGGCCATCTCCCACGGCTACGGGCAAGGGTTCACAGCCGAGTTCGACTGGGTGGGCACCCGCGATCCCAGCGCCTGGCTGGCCATCTCGGCAGCCCTGGCCTTTATCCAGGAGCTGGGGGTGGAGAGGCTGCGCCAGCACAACCACACGCTGCTGCTGCAGGCGCGGCAGGTGCTCTTGGAACAATTGGAAGGGATCCCACCTGCCCCGGAGCGGATGCTGGGCTTTATGGCCACCCTGCCCCTGCCACCCTTCTGGCAACAGTGGATCCCGGAGCTGCCTTTGGCGGAGCGGGCCCGCCGCCTGCACGACTACCTCTGGCAGGTGCACCGCATCGAGGTTCCCATCCTTCCCTTTGCCGGGCAGCTTTGGGTGCGCATCTCGGCCCAGGTCTACAACCACCTGGCTGAGTACGAACAGTTGGCGCTAGCCTTGCAGCGGCTGCCGGAGTGATGTGCGCCCTCACCCCCAACCCCTCTCCCTCCGGGAGAGGGGAGATGGAACGGTCTCGCCACCCCCGTCTTGGGTTTGGGTTGCCGGGAAAGTTCGGCTAGAGTCAGATCAGTAGCTGCGTTCACTTCTTGCTCGGATCCTCATGCTCTCTCTGGCTGCCACGCAAGCCCATCTAGGCCCGATCGATCTGGATCGCCTGCTCACGCCTGAGATCCAGCGGCCAGCCCGCTACCTGGGGAAAGAGTTCGGCGCCGCCCACCGCCCCTGGGAGTCGGGGCGGGTGCGGTGGGTGCTGAGCTACCCGGAGCTGTACGAGGTGGGGGCCTCCAACCTGGGCCACCTCATCCTCTACAACATCCTCAACGCCCAGCCAGACCAGTTGTGCGACCGCACCTACCTGCCGGGACCGGATCTGGCGGCCCGGATGCGGCAGTTGCAGATCCCGCTGTTTGCCGTAGAATCGCGCCGCCCCTTGCGCGCTTTCCACATCATCGGCTTCAGCCTGGCCTACGAGCTGGGGGGCACCAACATCTTAGAGATGCTGGATCTGGCCGGGATCCCCCTCAAATGGTGGGAGCGCCAGCCCTTTACCCCGCAAGAGTGTCCCCTGATCTTTGCCGGCGGGCCCACCGCCACCTCCAACCCAGAGCCCTTTGCCGACTTTTTCGATTTCTTTGTCTTCGGGGATGGGGAAGAGGTGCTGCCGGAGATCGGCCAGGTGCTGGCTCAATCTCTAGCCAAGCCCCGCCGCGAGGTGCTCTTGGAGCTGGCCCAGGTGCCGGGGGTGTATGTGCCCCAGTTTTACGAGGGGATCCCGCCCCGCCCCATCGTGCCCGGCGTGCCGGAGCGCATCCGCCGCCGCGTGGCCCTGCCCCAACCGCAGTACTCCATTGGCCTAGTACCGCTGGTGGCAACCGTCCACGACCGCCTGGTCATGGAAGTGCGGCGCGGCTGTACCCGCGGCTGTCGCTTTTGCCAACCCGGCATGCTCACCCGCCCGGCTCGCGATGTGGATCCGCAAGCGGTGGTGGAGGCGGTGGTGCAGGGCCTGCGCAAAACCGGCTACAGCGAATTTTCCCTTTCTTCCCTCAGTTGCTCCGACTACCTCTCCCTGCCGGCGGTGGGGGCCGAGCTGCACAATCGCCTGCTGGGGGAGCACGTCGCCCTCTCGCTGCCCAGCCAGCGGGTGGATCGCTTCGATGAGCAAATTGCCGCCATCATGAAGGGATCCCGCCGCTCGGGGCTGACCTTTGCCCCAGAAGCCGGCACGCAACGGCTGCGGGACATCATCAACAAGGGTCTTAGCGATGTTGACCTCATTCGCGGCATTCGCACCGCCGTCCAGGAGGGCTGGGACAAGATCAAGCTCTATTTCATGATCGGCCTGCCGGGAGAGACTGACGCCGATGTCATTGGGATTGCCCGCACGGTTGAGATGCTGCAGCGAGAATGTGCGGCCTTGGGTCACAAGAAGGTGGAGTTTACCCTCACGGTCTCCAACTTTGTCCCCAAGCCCCACACCCCCTTCCAGTGGCACCGGGTGGACTACGCCGACGTGCAGCGCAAGCAGGCCTTGCTGCAAAAGGAGCTGCGGCGGCTGCGGGGGGTCAAAGCCCACTTCACCGACATCCGCTTCAGCATCCTGGAAGACTTTATTGGCAAGGGGGATCGCTCCCTGGGCCGCATGATCGAGCAGGCCTGGCGGGCCGGCGCCGGCCTGGACGCCTGGTGGGAAAACATCGACGCCGCCTATGCCGCCTGGGTCAAGGCCTACTGCGGCGAAGCGGTGGATCCGAGCGCCGATCCGGTTGCCCTCTGCGCCCATCTCCCCATGCGCGAATTGGGCCTGGAGGATCCCTTGCCCTGGGATCACATCGATACCGGCATCGACAAAAAATGGCTGCAGAAAGACTACCGCCGCGCCCTGGAAGCCATCACGGTGGAAGACTGCTCCTTTGAGAAGTGCTCCGCCTGCGGCATCTGCGGCCCCGGCTTTGGCCACAACATCGTCATCCCGCCCCCGCCCGTCCCACCCCTGCAAAGCCGGCCCACCCCCACCCCAGATCCCCTGGAGCCGCAGCCGCCCGCCCAGCGCTTCCGCATCACCTACGGCAAAACTGGGGATCTGCGCTGGCTGGGCCACCTGGATCTGATGCGGCTGTGGGAACGGGCCTGTCGGCGAGCGGGGCTGCCTCTGGCCTTTAGCGGCGGTTACCACCCCATGCCCCGCCTGGCTAACGCCAACGCCCTGCCCATCGGCCAGGAAGGCTATGGGGAGATCCTCGATCTGGAACTCCTGGCCCGCCCCGGGGCTCCCTTTACCCCGGAGGAGCTGCGCGCCCTGCTGGCCGAGCAACTGCCCCCCGAAATTCCCATCCAGGCCATTCAAGAGATCGGCCTGCGGGATCCCTCGGCTACCGAAGCGGTTTACGCCGCCGAATATCAACTCAGCGTGAGCTGCGAGTTGCCCGAAGCCGACTGGCCGACCTGGGTTACCCAGATCCTGGATGCGCGGGAAATTTGGATTGAAAAATCCACCAAATCCGGCAAACCCTGTCGCTTCAACGCTCGCCCCCTGCTCTACTACCTGGAGTTTCAGGGCCTGGCCCCCGACGGCAGCGCCCGCCTCCTCTACCGCGGCAGTTGCCGCAACGACGGCGCTTACCTGCGGCCCAATCAACTCGTGCAAATGGCCGAGTCCTTGGGCTTGCCCCGCTGGACGCTACAGATGGCCAGGCGGCTGCGTCTGCTGTGGCAAGACGGCACCTCCGATCCCGACTGAGGAGCGGCCTCAGGATCGACCGGACAAAAAGGAGACCAAGGCTGGGCTCTGCCCCTGTCTGGAGGGGGGGATCCGACAGGCGCTATGTTGTCTATTGCTGGCTTCTGCCGCTGCGGAGCTTGCCGGGATCAACTTGGCCAAAGGCAGGGCAGGCAGCAGGCAACAGTTTGATCGGATTCTGAAATGGAGACCCAGAAGGATAGCTTGGCGGCCCTGTACTTTAGTTAGTACGGTGCGGAAAAGCCCGCAAGCAACTTCGGTTGCTCGCCAATGGTGCTCAGGGAGTTAGTATACTTGTTGATGAGGCGTACCGTTTCCAGGCGAGCACCTAATCACGGTGAAAAACCCGACCGGTGGCAAGCGCCGAGGAGATGTCAACGTCTCAACCAACCTGATCAGAAAAGGTAAGCAGAACCTTGGAACTTTGCCCCAAGGAACTGTCCAGAGGCGGCTTGACAACGCCTTTACGAGTTCGTCTGTGGACTGCGTAAGAATCCCCCGCTTTCAGGCGGAGGGAGTGTCAACCCTAACTCAGTACCCAGGGCAGGTAACGGGCGCAACAGGGCCCAGTCGATAGGCGGTACAGAGAGGTGTGCCCCTGTGGCCTGGCTCTAGCACTATATTTTTTCTCCTGAGAAGGTGTTTCTTTCCGCGTGCAAACCCTGTCTTTCTGTGGATCTAGGCTGGCACGATTGGGGTTCTGCCACGAACCATCGTCTAATCTCTTCTGGGATGTCTGAGGCGGAGGGGTGTCATCTTGCCTCCTGAGCCTATCCATCAATCCCCATGCAAATCCCACCCAATCCTAAGGATCCGATGAGCTTGGACTCACCTCATCAATGGTGGAGTGGAAGCCCAGCAAATCGGTCATCCTCCGTCAAAGCAGAGCTTAGGGTAATGGACAGCCTCATGATGAATCGATTCTGGCTAAAAAAACTTGAGCGGATCCCGCCAAAAGGACAGCGCCTCGCCGCAAGGAGGGTTCAATCCACAACCGCAGGCCCTGGGGGCGGGGAGGAACGTTAATGCCCAGGCAGATTGTAATTGATGAGCAACACCGCGTCGCTGCTGTTTTTGCCGAAGACCAAGTCCAAGAGCTGATCGTTGCCAGTGGCACCTACCAGGTGGGAGACGTCTACGTCGGGATCGTCGAGAACGTCCTGCCCAGCATCGACGCTGCCTTTGTCAACATTGGCTCCGGCGAACGCAACGGGTTTATTCACGTCAGCGACCTAGGCCCGCTACGCCTCAAGCGCAACCATGCCTCCATCTCGGAGCTGGTTCTGCCACAGCAAAAGGTGCTGGTGCAGGTTATGAAGGAGCCCACCGGCAACAAAGGGCCACGCCTCACCGGCGATCTGGCCTTTCCAGGGCGGTACTTGGTGCTGCGACCCTACGGCAAAGGGGTTCATCTGTCCCGCCGCATCGAGGATCGGGAAGAACGCAATCGCCTCAAGTCGCTGGCTATTTTGATCAAACCCCCCCAGATGGGCCTGTTGGTGCGCACCGAGGCCGAGGGGGTGTCTGAAGAGGCGATGATCGAAGACCTGGAGCAATTGAAAAAGCTCTGGGAGGATATTCAACAGCAGTATCAGGCGGCACGGGGTCCGGGGCTGCTCAGCCGAGATGACGATTTTATCCAGCGAGTGCTGCGGGATGTCTACTCGGAGGACGTCAACCGCATCGTTACCGACTCGCCGGCAGGGGCGAAGCGGGTGCGTAGCTATTTGCAAGGTTGGAACAAGGGCCAGATGCCGCCCGGTGTTGTGGTCGATGCCCACCGCGAACCCACCCCCATCCTGGAGTATTTCCGGGTCAATGCAGTCATCCGGCAGGCGCTGCGACCCCGGGTGGATCTCCCCTCCGGCGGCTACATCGTCATTGAGCCCACCGAAGCCCTGACGGTGATCGATGTCAACTCTGGCTCTTTCACCCAATCGGCCACCTCTCGCGAGACAGTGCTGTGGACCAACTGTGAGGCGGCTACCGAGATTGCCCGTCAACTGAGGCTGCGCAACATTGCCGGCGTGATCGTGGTGGATTTCATCGACATGGATTCCCGCCGCGACCAGTTGCTGGTTTTGGAGCACTTCAACAAGGCCCTCTCCAGCGACAAAGCTCGCCCCCAGGTGGTTCAGTTGTCGGAATTGGGGCTGGTGGAGCTCACCCGCAAGCGGCAGGGGCAAAGCCTTTACGAGATCTTCGGCCACTCTTGTCCTACTTGTGAGGGGCTAGGGATCCTGGCCCGCCTGCCAGGAGCTGAGCCAGGACGGCTGTTGACGGTCGAAAGTGGCCTGCCGGTAACGTTGCCCACTGAGGGGGAGGACGGTTCCAGCCCAAGCCTGCTCCAGGAGGGCGACTCGCAGCGGGCGGGCCTGCGGCTGGGGAGCAATGGGGTGTCGCGAACCGAAGGCCGTGTCTCCCTGAGCCGCTCCCGTACTGCCCCAGAACAGCGACCGGATCTGGAGGAATCGCGAATTGAGGTGGGGCGCAAACGCTCCCGCGACGAGTGGGTGGATCCCCGCGTAGGCCAGCGCCCGGTTTCCCGGAGCGGAGAGGCAGAAGGGGGCAGTCTGGAGGTGCCTGGGGAAGATCTCTTGCAGCCGGCAGGGGGCGGGGCGGAGCAGAAGCGCAAAGAATCCCGGCGTCCCAGCCGGGGAGAAGATGGGGAAGAGCAGGGCTCCCACAGAGACCAGCCTACCGCGGGGCGATCCGCTCGCGCCGGTGGGGTGGAGTCCTCAGAAAGCCGTCCAGCCCGGCAAGCCATTACTGTGGAGATGACCCCCTTGCAACAGCGGGTCTACTCAGAGTTAGGGCTGTCGCCGCTGTTGCTTCTGGATCAGCCACCGCCCTCGGGCCGCGACACGGTGGTTATGGTGGCCCTGCCGGGCACTGTAAAGATGGCCAGCCCGGAAGAGGCGGAGGCCGGTGCAACTTCTGCCAACGGCACGGCGGAGACGGTTGCCCCTGAAGCCGCAGCTTTGCCGGAGCAGGAGCCGGTAAATACTCTTCCCCCGCCAGCACCCTCCGAGCCGCAAACTCCTCCGCCTGTATCATCGATGGCGGAGCCGCCGGCAACGGTGACGCCCCAGGAGGTAGTCATCGACCCGTCTCAGCAATCTCCGGCGGCCTCCAGACGACGGCGCTCCCGCAGCAGCTAGCCGGCCCGCTGAGCCCGGGAGCAAACCTCGCCGTTGGTCGGTTGGCTCGGTCAAGAGGATGGTTGGCTCCGGAGTTGGGGGTGTGGACAAGGTGGTGCAGCCCAGCCTGAAGTGGGAGGGATCCCTGTGGCAACAGGGGATGCGGCGGGTGGCAGGCGTGGATGAGGTGGGGCGGGGGGCCCTGGCGGGGCCGGTGGTGGCGGCGGCGGTGATTTTGCCGGCCCATCTGGATCCGGAGGCGCTGTCAGGGGTGAGAGACTGCAAACAACTGCGCCCGCCGCAGCGCGCCCACTGGGCGGAGCGGATTGCCCAAGTAGCCCTGGCCGTAGGCATTGGCAGCGCCTCTGCCGCCGAGATCGACCAGCTCAACATTCGCCAGGCCACGCTGCTGGCCATGCAACGAGCTCTGGCGCAGGTGGGGGAAGTGGAGCACATCCTGCTGGATGGGTTGCCGTTGGCAGAGCTGGGATCCCGGCAGACGGCCCTGGTCAAAGGGGATCAGCTTAGCCTCTCCATCGCCGCCGCTTCCATCGTGGCCAAAGTCTGGCGGGATACCCTGATGCAGAGCTGGGATCACCAGTACCCCGGCTACGGCTGGCGCACCAACGTCGGCTATGGCACGCAGGAGCACCGACTGGCGCTGCAGCGCTTGGGGCCAAGCCCCCAGCACCGCCGTAGCTTTGCCCCCCTGCGAGACTTGCAGGCAGGCGAAATTGGAGGGTAGGATAGAGTCCACGTACTGCCCACGTAGCTCAGCGGACTAGAGCACTGGGTTCCGGTCCCAGGGGTCGGAGGTTCGAATCCTTTCGTGGGCGTTTCTTCCAGAAGCAGACAGCGAAGGAGCACTTCTCTCAGCAGGATCTGGATCTAAGCCTTAGCTAGGGGCTCGCAGTGGGTTCTGGTAGCACATAAACGGACTCCACCTGGCCTCCTGCTGCTGGCACGGCCTGGATGGTGCCTTTTTCGATGTGATAGATGACTTTTTCTGCTTGCAACTGATTTTCCCCTTGGCGGATGGTGACCTGGCCCTCCAGCTCGATCCGCTGCTCCCGGCTGTAGTACACCGCTCTCTGGGCGCGGGCCGTGAGGCGCTCGGCGGGAAAGCTGAGGGTGACATTGCCGGTGGCTACAAACACCCCCGTGTTGGCATTGGCCTCCTGGACATCGGCGCTGATGCTGAGGGCACGCGGGTTTTGCCCCCAAGCCAGGCTGGGGATCGCCAGCAGCAGCGCCACCCCCACCGCCCAGGCTACCCCCCTTAGCTGGCACCTGTTTTTCTGCTCAAGGTCGATCCCGACCGCCATGCGCCTCACCCCAATCAAACCACCCCACCTGCGAGTCTAGCCCGGGATCCCTGGCCCCGCTGGCGGGGCAGCGCGTTAGTCCTTACCATTTCCTCCCTTGGGCAGGCCTTGGGCCAGTTGCTTTTCCAGCTCGCTGACCCGCTGCAGTAACTGGCGGTTGGTTTCCAGCAGCTCGCGGGCTTGGCTGCTGAGATAGGGATCCGATTCCCACCAGTTGATCCCAATCTCCTTGGCCTTGTCCACCGAAGCGATCAGCAGCCGAATGCGCACATTGAGCAGCTCCACATTGCCCACCGAAACGGTGATATCCCCGGCGATGACAATCCCCTTGTCCAAAACCCGCTCCAAGACATCGGCCAGAGAGGAGCCATGCGTTGCCGTGGCCAGGGGTTGAGAGGTAATAGGCACAGAGAATTTCCCTCCAAAGTGTGCGAAAGCATACAAATATCAGCCGGGCAGTTGATCCAGCAAATAGTTGAGCACCTGGGCTCCTTCCTCGTAGCGCTTGCCGGCCCTGGGCAACAGCACGTCGGCGCACAGAGCGCGAAAATCGGCATTGTCCTTGCTCACCGCCAGCTCGTGCTCCTTGACAATGCGTCCGATCATCAGACAACTGCGCAGGCTGGGGTGGCGGGTCAGATCCAATTTGCGGCGAAAAGCGCGGACGATGTGGACGATCTTGAGCGCATCAGGGGCAGAGAGACCGATGCGCGCGGTGAGGATCTCCTTTTCGGTCTCGATATCCGGCTCGCCGATATCGATGGTGATCATCCGATCCAGCAGCGCATCCTGGGCCTTGTGAACTCCGGTGTATTCCTCTGGGTTGGAGGTGAAGATGGCCCGGAACTGGGGATGCACCCGCAGATACTCCGAGCGGTTGCTGTCCGGCGGCAACACCAGCAGCCTCTCTTCCAAAGCGCTCAGGAGGGCGTTGTTGGCCTCCGGGCGGGAGCGGTTGAACTCGTCGTAGATGAGGGTGAACCCCTCGCGGCAGGCCAAGGTGAGGCGGGCATCCACCCAGCGCTGCTGCACATCCTCCTCCGTCTTCACCACCGAGTGGATAAAGTTGTCCACCACCCGCCGATGGGTAAAGCCGGTGCGCCCCCCGATCAGGTCGGAAGAATCGAAGCGATCGTCGCCGTAGATCAGCATGATGGGACGGCCCAGCAGGCTAGCCAGATGCATCGCCAGGGTAGTCTTGCCCGTGCCCGAAGGGCCCCGCAGATGCACCGCAAAACCCGATTGCAGATAGCGCAAAGCGCGGCGGGTAATCCGCTCGATGTAAGGAGTGTTTACGAACTGGCGGGGACGCGCCTGCAGAACCGTGGCCATAGCAATACCCAACTCTCAATTGCCTTGACGCTCTTGCCTCGACTATAGCGGCAACGGTCTTCTTGCGCTCACAGGTGTTAGGCCGGGATCAGATGGCAACCGTCGCTGACACCATACGCCGCAAGGTGGCCAGGATCTCGGAGGGATCCACCCCCAGATCCACCGCACCGCGGGCCAGCAGATCCCGCACCCGCTCCCGATCCCCGATCACCTGCAGCAAAGTTAGATCGGGAGCCTGCGCTTGCAGGTTGGTTACATAGTTGTTGACGTAGGCCATGATGCGATCCGAACTTGCCTCCTGCGGGGGCGCGGGCCGAACTGGAGCAGGTTCAGGTGGTGGCGGAGTCACCACAGGCTGAGGGGGAGGAGGAGCCGCCTCTTCTGAGACCGCAACCACAGGCTTTGGCAGGGAAACCTCAGCCGAAACCGTTTTCGAGGCATTGGCCGAGCTCTCAGACTTTTCACCTTCCAAGCCCTCAGAAGGGATGATGGGTTGGGCCTCTGGGATCCCATTCCCCCAGACCTGCTCGTGCAACGCCCTGCGGAAAGCCGCCAAAGCTTGCCGCAGAGCCTGGGCCTCTGCCCGCTGATCCTGAGCGACCTGAGCCAGCTCCTGCCGCGCGAGCTGCTGCAAAGCCTGTACCCGCTGCCGCAACTCAGCATAAAAAGACTGGCGAGCTTGTCGAGTTTGGCCGGCCATGGTCTGCCGGGCCTGTGCACAGGTGCTCAGCAATCTCCCCACCGTCGCTGTCAAGTTGGCTTGAAAAGTCTGCAGCTCCTGCTGCTGGGCCTGCGATTGGGCGGCTCGCTCTTGAGCCATGCGGGAGAGAAGCTCCGCCACCGCTTTGACCCGCTGGGCCACAGCCTCCATGCGAGAATGCTCGTCCAAGGCCCGCTGCGCCGCCCGGCTCTGGTTGAAGCTCTTCAGTTGCCTACGGGTTTGCTCCCTCTGTTGCCGGATTGCCTCTTGTCGTTCCCGGCGGCGTTGCTCCAGCTCGGCTATCAGAGCTCGGTGCTGCTCCAGACGCTGCTGCCGGGATTGACTGAACAAACTTTGATTCTGGGCCACCCGTTGGTTGTGGGCCATGGCCCACTGTTCCCGCAAACTCATGGCGCTCCCTCTCTCCTGTTGGTTTTTACTTTGACACTCCCACCGCCTAAAGGCGGGGGATTCTTACGCAGTCCACAAAAGAACCCGTAACGGCGTTGTCAAAGCGCCTCTAGACAGTTCCTTCACGCAAAGCCCCAAGGTTCTGCTGACTTTCTTAAGCAGGTTGGCGGCAGCATTTGCCTCAGCGTTGACCAACCACCCCTTTGCCGTTTGGTACAGGCCCCGCTTGACACGCTTTCCAGAGGGTCTCCACCCGTCGGGTTTTTCACCATAACTAGGTAGCCCATCTCCATCTAGGAAGCTTGCCTGCGAGCTGTACGCCTCCTCTACCTCAATAAATTCAATGCCATAATGCTGACTACCCTTTTGTGTGGGTCAGGGGCACTACGGCCTTTTTCCCTTCTCCCAGATAGCTGGCTTCGGCACTTGCGTGGCAATGCAAACCGGCAGGCCGCACAAGTCCTCCACCTGGGAGCGGGAATAGCCGGGCTGTTGGTCGGTCAAAGTTGGCCAGAACTGAGCAAAGCGAGGCAGAGACTCTACCCTGGTCCCTGCCTCACTAGCCACCTGCTTCGACAGGACTGCCAAGCCATAGCGGCTGCGGGAGGCAGCTGCCGCCTCTTTACAAGTGGCTGAAGACGGCCAGACTTAGACGGCAGGGGCAGCAGCAGTAGCCGTCAGGCCCACCGCCTCGGCGTATTTCAGGTAGGTTTCCACCGAAGCCACGACAACGCGAGCTTCAATGGCCAACAGCTCGATCCCCACCAGAGAAACCCGCACCCAGGCATCGACCACGATCCCTTTGTCCAAAATGCGGTCGATCACTTCGGCCAGGCTGGAAGAAGAGTTCACTTTCTCAACTGCCATGACGATCTCTCCTGCACTGATGATGGTTGGATGGTTGAAGACGAATCGGCGGCAAAATTGCAGGTTGGAAGGGATCCTAACCTTGGATCGGCCCCCTGGGGTAACACCCGCCCCTTGTATCACCCCAGCCCCATTGTGCTGGCTTTTTTCGGGGAGAACACCCGTAGATTCGCTTAAAAAACGTGACGGGCTGACAAGAGTCGCCGTCTCCTCCGAGCGCCACCCCGCCTTCATAGTACCCGCTGGTAGAGAAAATGGGTCAAAGGGTGAGAGCGTCCCGGGGAGAGGCCCTCAAGTCAGGGTGCGGGCCGGCAGGGATCCCCTATACTGAGAGCAGTGCGCTTGCCGACATGCCGTCCTTCCGCTGGCCAAGAGGGCTGCTGTGACCGAGTTCAACACCGGGATCCCAAGCGTGCGTCGCCTGCAGCGGGTGATCCGGGATCGGGAAATCGTTGAGGTTAAGCTCAATACCGGCGATGTCTTCGTCGGCCAGTTGCGCTGGCAGGATCCCGACTGCCTTTGTTTGGCCGACGCTGAGGGACAAGAATCGCTGCTGTGGCGCTCCGCCATCGCCTTTGTCAAAGTCAGACCTCCCTCCTAAACCCAAACCCCTGCAGCCCTTGGCCGTCGCTGGCTTCCCGGCGGCAAGGGTTTCTTTGGCGCACCTATCGACAGCTCTGGCCAAAGCCCCCGGCGAAAAGGCTATGATTCAGCAAGAAGTGTGAAAAAATTTACCCTCCTCCCCTCTAGCCATGTCAACCGGCCCCATCGAGCTTGCCCTGCAACCTGTCGCCCAGCGGCATAACCACTACAGCCGCGAGGATTTTTTTCGCTTCGACCGCTCCCAGGGATCCCTAGTAGACTGGACGGGCGCGCGCAACGTCTTGGTAAGCGAGGATTTTATCCTAGGTTTGCAACAGGGCCTGGAAGAAGAAGTGGGGGATGCCTCGGCCTCCTTGATGTACACCATTGGCCGCGAGTGGGGCCGCAACGATGCAATCCACTTCTCCCACTGGTTTGAGGAAGAGTATCGGCGCAAACCCAAGCAGAGCCACCTGATGTTCCTCTTGGAAACCTGGTGGTGGCCCTTGACCTCGCAAGGCTGGGGGCGCTGGGAGGTGGAGACCGAGAGCCGGCGGCAGGGGTTTATTTTTATCAACCTCTTTGACTCCGCCGTGGCCCGCACCCTGGGGGATGTGGGCAAGCCGGTTTGCCATCTCTACGCTGGCTTATTTGCCGGGTTTTTCAGCGCCATGGTGGAACGGCAGCTCAACTGCATCGAGATCCAGTGCTACTCCATGGGAGAAAGCTACTGTAAGTTTTTGCTCGGCAGCAAAGATCGCATCGATGCGGCTGCCTTTTGGCTCAACGAAGGGGCCAGCGCCAGCGAAATTGCCCAAAAGTTGCGCTCCGGTCAAGGAGTGACCAAGCCATGACAGCAGAGGTTTTTCTGGAAGAATCGGTGCAGAGCTTTTTTGCTCGCCTGAATTGGGATAACCGCCCTCTGCAAGACCCCTCGCTGCCCATGCCTTTTGTACGGGTGCGAGAGCATTTTGCCTCCATCCCCTGGACGGGGGATCCCCTGGCTTTGGCGGCCCGTTCCTTGGGATCCCTCTCGGCAGCGCTGCCGCCCCAGCCTGAAGAGGAACCGATTACTTTGGCCGATTTATTCAGCCTGTTTTGAACGCCGACACCCGCTGAGCACCCACCAACACTTTGGAGAAGTGAGATGGTGAGCCCACTGGAGCAGATGCTAATTGAGGCCGAGGCCCGCTACCTCACGCCGGAGCAACTGGAGCAGCTCAAAGCCTATGTGCTCGGCTGGCCAAAGCGGCTGCACGTGTACCGGGTCGTACGGGAAGGGGAGAGCCAGATGGTGAGCCGCACCCTAGACACCCTTCAAAAGGAGATGCCCAATCTTTCTCCGCAAACGGTAAACCTGTGCCGGCGGCACCTGCTCCTGTTGCTGCGTCAGAGCGCCCTGGCCATGTTGCTGCAGGACGAAAACCTCTTGAAGGAGCGGCTGATCGAGTGGATGGAAGAGGAGGTGCGCCTGTACGAGCTGCAGAGCGTTTATGAGGTAGTCCATCGGACTTTTCAGCAAGAGCTTAGGGATCACCTAACTCCCGGCGAACTGGAGTTCATCCGCCCCTGGATCACCCAGGTGCAGGCAGCTTTGCTCTCTTTAAACGGCCTCAAATCCGCCTAGAACCTTCCCCACCGCCTTTTGGTAACTTACCGATACTGATAACCCAGGGATCCCCTATGGCCAGCACCCCCCCCATCCCCAGCAGCCTCGCCGACTTTGACCCCTACACGCCTGTTTTGGCCAACTATTACGCGCCCAGCGCCTATCTGCAAGGCGATCTGGAGTCCGGTTTGCTGGAAAGTCGCCACGGCGACCGGCTCTTGGCCCTTCCAGAAGCATTGCTACGAGGCATCTACACCGGCTTGGAATACGAGACAGGGCAGGCCGCCCGCCTGGTATTGCGCAACTGTGGCCGTATGTGGGGCAAAGAGTTTTTCCGCCGCTTTGCCCAGGAGCTCTCCGACTACTACCAGAAGCCTTTGTCCGAGCTGGAGATGGGGCTCTTTTTACAAAATCTCAAACAAGCCTGGAAGACCCACGGCTGGGGGCTGATCGACATCGACTGGACCTACAAAAATCAGGGGGTGCTGGTGGTGTCGATCCGCAACTCTCCCTTTGCCGCTGCCACACCCCCCCACTTCAAGCGCCCGATGGGCTTTTTGGAGGCAGGGCTGTTGGCCACCTGGTTTAGCCAGCTGACCGGCCAGGATCTGGGCTGTGTGCAAACCACCAGCGAGGCTTTGGGAGCGAAGAGCAACTTGTTTATCTTGACCGCTGCCGCCCGCCTCAAGGAAGGAGAGGCCTGGGTGGACTCCGGCCTCAGCCACGACCAGATCCTGGAGAAGTTGTTACAGCCCGCCCCGTAACCAGATCCAGCAGCGGGATGGGATCCCGTCGGGACGAGTCTGTATAATTCTCTGGAAGCAGGACGAGCTCAAGCGCTTGAGGGTGTAGCCATTGGGGTGGCGGGTCAGAGCAATCCGAGGGGCCATCACCGTTCCGGCAAACACTGCCGAGGCCATTGGCGCTGCGGTGAACGAGCTACTGGACGCCCTGGAACATCGCAACGCCATCAATCCGGCGGAGTTGGTGAGCGTCATTTTCTCCGTTACCCCCGATCTCAACGCGGCCTTTCCTGCCCAATTTGCCCGCCGCCGCCCCGGCTGGGAGTTGGTGCCTCTGTTGGACGTGCAACAAATGGACGTCAACGGCGCTCTGCCCCGTTGTATCCGCGTTTTGATCCAACTGAACACCCCGCTGGCCCAGGCTGAGATGCACCACGTCTATCTGCGAGGTGCCCGCGAGCTACGGCCTGATCTCAGCCCAGTTTAGGAGGATAGCTTCTCGCGCAGCCGAGCCTCCCACTGTTGCAGTTGCTCCTGGAGAGCGGCCATCTCCGCTTCGCGACGGCTCAGCTCTTGACTTTGCCGGGTCAAAGATTGACGCCAGCTTTCGATCTCCGCCAGGTCGGCCAGGCTGCGGGCCTGCGAGAGGCTGTGCAACATCTCCACCAACTTCATCGCCGCCTCTTCCACCCGCTGCACCTGCCGATTTTCCGCAAGCTCAACCAGCAGCAATACCCCCACGTTGTAGGAGGCTGCCTCCTTAGAGGTAACCCGTTCTGGCTGGCGAAGCGGCGCCCAAACCCCACCCTCGGCTTGCTGGGCCAAGAGCTGCAGCTCCGCCTGGCCAAAAAGACTTTTCTTGTCTACCCGCGCCAGATACAGCATGAAGCCTACTGGAATGTACAGGCCATCCTAGCACCGATCCCCTTCCTTTGAGGGATCCTGCCCTAAAACCGGGATGGTTGTCCCTGGGAGGATCGATGTTAAGATCGGCTGCGAAATGGGTAAGGCCTGACGCCTTCCTGTTTTCAGCAGTTTAGGGATCCCTGGCATGTTTCTCACCCAAAGCCCCTATTTTTTGATGGCAGCGCTGGTGGCAATTGCCAGTGGGGCCATCTTTGCGGTTCGGTTCATCAAGCGAGAGGCTTCCGCAGAGTCGGATGTGATTTTCGCCACGATGGGCCTGATCTATTCCATCAGTTTGCTTCTGGAGGGTCAGCGGCTCATCCCGTTGCTGTTTTTTGCCCAGGTGCTGCTGGCGGTGATAGCTGGCTGGTTTGCCTTCGAAACCTTCCGATTGCGGATCCTCTTGAACGAAAAGGTACGGCAGGGGGGTGGAGTGCGTCCGGTCGTGGGGCCCCGGGGCTTTAGCCGCACCTATCCACCCGATGGCTATGCCCAGACGCGCAGCGTTTCCACGCGGCCTAGCGGATCCCGCATTCGCGACACCTCCTCCGCCAGCCGCTCCATTCCTGAACGCAGCGAGGAGCCAGCTCGTCGCCCGCGGCCCCAACTGACCAGCGATACCCGTGTGCGCCCCCGCCCTCGCCCGGCAGCGGAGGAGTATTACGAGGAGCAAGAGACCCGCTTCCGTCGGGACACCGAGGACGATGAGCCGGATCCCTCTCGCCGCTCGGCTGCCGAGGACTATCCCGAGGATGTGCAGGAAGAACGAGGCACAGTCACCCGCCGTCGTCCCCCCCGTCTGCCTCAAGACCAGGGTGAGAGCTACGTTGAGGAAAAACCTCGTCGTCCTTCCCGCCGTGTTGTCGAGGTGGAATCGGTGGAAGTGCAAGAGGCGGAGCCAGACGAGTACGAAGATGATTTGTTCTGACCTCACCCTCAAGCCGTCCTGGCCTGAGGGCTGCTCCTGCTGAGGCAACTCCCAACCGCCTTGCTCCCGGAGATATCCTAGGCCGGTTGGAGAGGGCCGTAGCTATCCTTGATCCCCAGGAAGAGTCGGTGCTCAGCCTGTGTTGCGCATACCGGCAGCGATGCCGTTGATGGTGAGCAGAGCTCCCCGCAGCAGCTCGGCGCGGTTGTACTGGGTGTTGTGGAAATGGGATTTTTGCTTGCCACGCAGGCGCTTGAGGAGCGAGACCTGGATAAACCCGAGGGGCACGATTGAACGGTTGCGCAGTTGCACCGAGCGCTTCAGATAGGGGTCGTTCTCCAACAGCTCCTTGTGTCCTGTAATTTTCAAAACCATCTCCCGGGTGCGGTACATCTCCTGGGCAATGAGCTCGAATAGCTCCATCGCCCGCTCCAGGCGCTCGGGGGAGCTCATCTCTCGCACGTAGTGGCGGGCAATTTGCAGATCCGCCTTGGCCAGGGTCATCTCCACTTTGGAGATCACCATGCGGAAGAAGGGCCACTCGCGGTAGAGATGCTGCAGGTGGTTGAGGTTGTGTTCGCCTTTAGCCGCGTATTCCTCTAGAGCGGTGCCCACTCCATACCATGCGGGCAAGAGAAAACGGCTCTGTGTCCAACTGAATACCCAGGGAATGGCCCGCAGGGATCCGATATCTTTCGAGTTGCCGCTGCGGCGAGCTGGGCGGGAGCTAATCTGCAGTTGGCTGATCTCTTCGATGGGGGTGACCTCGTGGAAAAACTCGACAAAGCCTTCCTGCTCGTAGACCAGGTTGCGGTACACCTGGCGAGAGCGCTCTGCCAGCGATTCCATCAGGCGCGACCACTCGTGCAGGTCGTTGGGGTAGGTGCGCAGCAGGCTCGCCTGGATGACGGCGCTGGTAACAGTTTCCAGGTTAAAAATGGCCAGATCCTGGAGAGAGTACTTAGAGGCCAACACCTCTCCCTGCTCAGTAATCTTGATGCGGCCCCCCACGCTGCGCCCCGGCTGGGCCAAGATCGCCTCGTAGGCCGGCCCTCCCCCGCGCCCCACCGAGCCACCCCGGCCATGGAAGATCTGCAACTTCACCCCATAGGACTCGGCCACCGCCTGCAGCCGCTGCTGGGCTTTGTAGATCTCCCAGTTGCTGCTTAGAAAGCCAGCGTCCTTGTTGCTATCCGAGTAGCCCAGCATCACCTCCTGTAGGTTTTCCTGCTGGGCCAGGTACTGGCGATAGAAGGGGATCTCCAACAACTGCCGCAGCACCTCTGGCGCCCCCTTTAGGTCTTCAACGGTCTCGAACAACGGCACCACCGCCAGGGATCCGCGCCCGCTGATGGGATCGTAAAGGCCCACCTCCTTAGCCAGCAGCAGCACCTCTAACAGATCGCTCAACTGGCGGCTCATGCTGATCACGTAGGTTTGGCACATGGCCATGCCAAATTCCTGCTGCAGCCGGCGCAGGGTGCGAAAGGTGGCAATCAGCTCCGCCGCTTTATCGGAAAAGGGAGCTTCTAGAGGGATGAGGGGCCGGCGGGTTTGCAGCTCCCGCAGGAGAAAAGCTGTTTTTTCCTCCTCCGTCATCTCGCTGTAGGGCCGCGGCAAGATCCGCAAGTACTCGAAGATCTCGGTGAGAGCGGCCTCGTGGTAGCTGCTGTCTTGGCGGATATCCAGGTGGGCCAGATGGAAGCCAAAGACCTGCACCTGGCAAATGAGGTGATCCAACTGGCGGCAGGAGAGGCCACTGTTTTTCAAGCTGCTCTGAATAAGCTGCAAGTCGGCCAGAAATTCTTCTGCATTGGCGTAGGCGTTGTCCAGAGGGGGCGGGACAGGCAGGCAAGCGGAGTCGGCCAAATTGCGGTTGCGCTCCCGCGTCAACTCCAGCCGCCGCTGGATGTAGCTGAGCTTGAGCCGGTAGGGCTCTTGGCGATATTGCAGCGAAAAGGACTCGTAAACCTCGGGCATGCGGCGGCGATCCTGCTCAAGGACATCCAGCAACTGGCTGTCCACATCCCCCCAGTGCAAAGAGACGCTCAGGGTTTTGGTGAGGGCCTTCACGGACTCGATGTACTTGCCCAAAATCAGGTTGCGCTGGTAGCGGGCCGTTTGCCAGGTAACGTCGGCAGTGACGGAAGGGTTGCCGTCCCGATCCCCGCCCACCCACGAGCCGAAGTTGCAAAAGCCTGCCGGCGGTGGCTCGACGCTGGGAAAGGACTTTTTCAAGCTGCGGCTGAGGTACTCATGCAGCAGAGGGATAGCCTGAAACAAAACCTCTTCAAAATAGTGCAAGGTGTAATCGACTTCGTTCAGAACGGTCGGTTTGGACTGATGCAACTCGTCGGTGCGCCACCAGAGCAGAACCTCCTCCGCCAGTTGTTCTCTCAACATCTGGGCCTGCAGAGGGTGAGACTGCTCTGCCCAGTCCAGTTGGCTGAGCAAGTGGGAGAAGGCCCGTTGCTTTTCGCGGATGGTGTGGCGGACGATCTCGGTGGGGTGGGCGGTGAACACCAGGCGGATGTGCAGCCGCTCCAGCAGCCGGCGCAGCAGTCCCGGCGGCACCCCCTGAAGCCGCAGGTAAGGGAACAGACGTTCAAATTTTTCGTTTTCCCGCACGGTGCGCTGCTGGCTGTCCACCATGCGCATATCTGAGTCTTCTGCCCGTTCGTAGTGCTGTTCAACGATGTTGATCAACTGAAAGAACAAAGCGAAGGCGCGGGCCGTTTGAATGGCTGCATCAAGGCTGAGATGCTCGACAATTTGTAGTACTTCCGGGATGGGGTACTCCAAGGCCTGCCCTTCAGGGGAACACATGGAGCGCAGCCGCTGCAACAGATCTACCAAAGGCTGCCCGCACTCCTGCAGGATTACGGCTTCCCAAAGTTCTTCCACCATTTGCAGGCGGCGATTCAACAGGTTGTTCCTGCGGTCGAGCGCTTCATCCACGGCGAGGGCACGGGCCAAGGGATCCCGTTCCGCCAGTGGAGGGGCCTCCTTCAGGCCGTTGGCAGAACCCACTGCCCGCTCTGCAGTCGTCAGGTGGGAGGAAGAGGTCATGAAGGCAGCTCCTAGAACAACCATCCCAATATTAGAGCCTGTTCGCTGGAAGCGCAGATTACTCTTGGAGGAGAGCTGTCTCGGCAGCATGGCCAACTCTCCCCCTGTTTGCCCAGGGATCCCTAGAGGCGGCTACGAATAACAAATGAGTAGTTGCTGCCGGGCTCTAGTAAGTAATCCGATTTCTCCAAAAAACGGCTCAAGGGATCGCAAATCAAGGCCCGCCCTACAGAGGGTTCCACCTTCAGCTCCCCGGATCGAAAGCGCCAGCAAAAGCGCCAAACCCAACCGTTGGCGTTGACTTCCCCTTCAATGGCGCCCTCCTGCCAGGAGCGGCGGGTAATTTGTACATGGGCGGTGGTCTGCGGCAGTCGGCTCATCCAGAACCTCCCGACGGGATCCCCTGTAAGGTAGCGCGCAAACCCCTCTCCGAGAAGTCGAAGATGGGCGATGAGGGGCTAGATAGATGCTAGGTGGAAAGGGATCCCGTTAATTGGATGGTTCTCTTGCCGAGGATAAAAGCAAGCCCCCCGTGGGGGGGCTGTTTCTTCAGCTCCTGAGGCCGGTATTGATATAGAAACTATTGAGCGGCAGTTGCCAGAGCCTTGGAAGATTTTTTCTCCGGCTTCTCAGCCGCAACCTGCGCTAGCAAAGCCCGTAAGCTGGGAAAGAGAAAGTGATTTTCTTCGACATATTGCGCGCCGAATAGTCCCTTCTCCGCCCAGAAAAATCGGTCTATCGTGTGCTCGTTTCGCCGAACCAGAATCAGCGCAGGCGGCTGAATAGAGTTTTCCTGTATGTATCTCCGGGCGGCGGTTACAGACTTTTCTTCGCCGCTATCTAATTTAAATTGAGGAATATAATCTAAAATTTTGCGCCCCTCCAAACGACGGCGGCTCTTACGCTTTCTTCTCCTGACCAATGTCAGCCTCCTGTAGAAGGATTACAAGACAACCTCAAAAAATATATCAGCAATACCTAAGAAAATCAATAACTTCTACCGGCTTTTGTTATCATCCTTTACAGAAATAACAAAGGACAACGAACGTCCTCCTCCACGAGCGGAAAAGAACTTACCTCTGTCTCCCCTCCAAGAACTTTGCCGGGAAACTGCTTATTCAGTTGAAAAATAAACCCTTTCTCCCCGGAAGGGAGCAAAGAGAAATAGGGTATCGATTAGCTCTGATGCCTGCGAAGAAAGTCAACTGCCAGCGCAGGAGACTCCCTTCCGATCTGGCCTCTGAGCTAGCATCGACAACAAGGAACGCTCAACAGAACACATACCTAAACCCAGGTACGGGCAACTCCCCTTAGTGGGGATTAGGGTTGGCCAATTGCAACTGCGCAAACCTAGAGCAGCTTCACCAAAAGGAATACTCGCGGGGCGAGCAGCCTTTGGAGAGGGTACTACGACTGTACAACCAATTTTCCGTTTCTACAATATGTCCAGGATAGGTTTCCCGTACTGCGTTAAACCCTTAGACGGCAGACAGACCTCTTGCTACTCTGGCTTCAGGGATGACCTGAGCCATAAGGGTTCCGGTCGGTCTCAGGTAGAAGCTGCAGGAGCCCCGCTTCGTACTCCCTTCCATCCCCCCGCCTCCCTGCCCCTGGTATGCGGGGGGTTGGGGGGGAAGGGAGGCGGTCGGAGCCGGGTAGTTTACTCTAGGTCGAGGGAGTTTTGGGCATGAGGAAATTCGCGTTGCTGGTGAGTCTGGGATTGATTCTGGGATCCCCGCCGCTTTGGGCGCAGGAGGCAACCCCGCTCCCCAGTCCTGCTGCAACTCCTTCTGCGGCTACAGGGGGGGCTCCCAGCCCGCAAGCTTCCCCAACTCTAACCCCAGAGCAAGTTACCGATGCTCAGGTGGAGCAGTTGGTGCAGATTCTGTTGGAATTGGATCCTTTGATCCGGGAAGCCAGCGCTCAGTTGCGAGAGACCCAGAACGAAGAAGAGTACGAGCAGATCATGCAGCGCACGGAAACCCAAGCCAGCCGCATTGTCGAGAAGCAGGGGCTGACGGTGGCCGAATATCGCGAGCTGATGACCTTGGCCAACGAAGATCCCGTTTTGAACCAGCGAGTGCGGGCCCGCTTGCAAAAAGTGATCGAAGAAAGGGAATCCTCTGCTTCTCCCCAGCCAGCCACCCCGACGCCTAGGCCCTAGGCTGAGCTGACTGCTGTTGGCCGGAGACAGAAAGAAGCCGGGGCAACCGCAAGGTAAAACAAGTGTGGTCGGCCTCGCTGTTAAGGTAGATTTTCCCTTGCAACAAGTTTACCCGTTGTTGCACAAGGGCCAAGCCCAACCCTGTCCCTCCCCGCCGCCGGGGATCCGAGCTGGGCACGCGGTAAAACTTCTCAAATACCCGCTTTTGTTCTGCAGGGGGGATGATGATGCCGGTGTTGCCAATTTGGATTTCCAGGTGAGGAGGAGCGCTGGTGACCTGTAGGTTAATCCGGTGCTGGGCAGGAGTAAATTTCCCGGAAAGCGCCGTAAAGCCCCTATCTTTGGGCAGGGGATATAAGGCGCTTTCTGGTAACCCCGTTAGCGGGTCGGGGGCCAAACTCTACACTTGGGGTACTGAGCAACTTTTTGGCAATCTTCCCGCTCCCGTCTCTCCAGGATGAGATCCTAGAATTGGAGTCTTCTAGGATCTTTTCTGGGACTTGAGGATGAAAACTCCGCCTGAAAGGCCCGCCCCCAAAGTCCAGGCGGGATCTCTGCGAGCTGCGCTGAGCATTGCGCTGTTTCTGTTCTTACTGGCGCTGGTTTCCTACTTGAGCCTCAACTTCGTGCTGGCCTTGGTGGACAAGCTCAGCTAGCCACTCCCTGAGGCGATTCCTCGGCGCGGATCTGCCGATAGCCCTTTGTCTTCGGCAGCAGGAAAGATACAATGGATTTACAGGGCTTAACACCTTTTCTCAGTTTCTACGCTCCCCATCATGAGCCCCCTCTCATGGCTGAGACCATTTTCTTGGTTCGCAGGTTCGCCGGGATCCGCTGGGCCTTATCTTGAGTCTCAACCTGCGCTGACTTGGCCCCGCCGGGATCTGGGCTGGAGGCGCTGGCTGCGGTACCTGTATCTGCGCCTGTTGCGAATGCAATCCTCCCCCAAAGAAATTGCCCGCGGCCTGGCGGCGGGAGTTTTTGCGGGTTGTTTTCCCATCTTCGGCTTTCAAACCCTGGTGGCCCTGCTGTTGGCCGTTCCTTTGCGGGGCAACAAGCTGGTGGCGGCGGCAGGAACTTGGGTGAGCAACCCCCTCACCTATGTGCCGATCTATGCCTTTAACTACCGGGTGGGGGAATGGCTGCTGGGATCCCGAACAGCCTTTGCCACTTCGGAACTGGTGGTAGCTCAGAACTGGATGCAGTGGGGCCTGGAGGTGTCGGCCACACTCTTGGTGGGCTGTGCGTTTGTCGGGTTTTGGGGCGCCCTCGTTAGCTACTTTCTGGGGCTGTGGCTGGTGGAGTGGATCCGCCGGCGGCGGAGAAGGGGCCGGGTCTCCTGTGAAGGGATGTAGGGCGGCTCAAAAGGCCCAACCCAAAGCTGAGCTAGGCCGGGATCCCTGCCGCCTCAGACTTCGGAGATGGATCCAACTTCAGAGAACAGAAGGGTTTGACGATGGAAGATATGCGATCGCTATTAACCGATCTCAGCCGCCGCTCTCAGCGATGGGGGGAACAGTTGGGATCCGCCTTGCAGACGGGCATGAGCCAGCTTACCCAAGCTCCTCAGCCGATTGTGTTGCTCTCGTCGCGGGAGCTGGAGAAGATGCGACGGGCCTGCCGCCTGGCTGCGGATCTGCTCAAGCACCTGGAGCCGATGGTGCAGCCGGGGGTCACCACCCAAGAGCTTAACGACGAGGCGGAGCGCTGGACGCGGGCCCACGGGGCCAGGAGCGCCCCTCTGGGCTACCACGGCTTTCCCAGGTCCATCTGCACCAGCGTCAACCACGTTGTCTGCCACGGCATTCCCAGCCCCAAGCAGGTCCTGCGGGAAGGGGACATTATCAATATCGATGTCACCCCCGTTTTGGATGGCTACCACGGCGACACTTCCAAAACGTTCTTTGTCGGGCAGCCTTCCGAGCGGGCGCGGCGTCTGGTGGAGGTGGCGGAAGAGTGCCTGCGGCGGGGCATTGCCGCCGTGAGGCCAGGCGGCAGAGTTGGGGATATTGGGGCTGCTATTCAAGAGTACGCCGAGTCCCAGGGCTACAGCGTGGTGCGGGACTTTGTCGGCCACGGGGTAGGACGGCAGTTCCACACGGCGCCCCAGATCCCCCACTACGGCGAACGGGGGAAGGGGGAAAAACTCCGCCCCGGCATGGTGTTTACCATCGAGCCGATGATCAACGAAGGCACGTGGGAGGTGAAGGTGCTTGCAGACGGGTGGACTGCTGTGACGGCAGACGGCAAGCTCTCCGCCCAGTTTGAACATACGGTTGCCGTTACCGAAACCGGCGTGGAGATCCTGACCCTACCCTCCTCCGGCCCTTGAGCAGGTATGAATAGCGCTAGCGTTGCCGATCCCCGCCTGCGTCTTTCCTCTGAGAATCTGCTGCTGCTGCTGGCGGCAGCGGCGGGGCTGGGCACAGGTTTGTTGGTGATCGGGTTTCGCTATCTCATCGGCTGGTGTCGCTATCTTTTGCAGGATACTCTCGTCGACAGCATTGTCAGGGCTGTGCAACAACACGGCCTGTTGCTGCTGGGATCCTGGGCAACCATTTTGGCGCCGCTGCTGGGGGGTCTGTTGATCGGCACCCTGGGGGTGGTTCTGCCTTTCCCCAACCTCAGCCTCTCCAGTTTGGTGAGTGCCAACCGGCCTCTCGCCCCTCGCCCAGAATGGATCCCACTTAAGCTGGTGGCTGCCGCCGTCTCGTTGGGGGCGGGAGCTGCGCTTGGGCCGGAGGCCCCCAGCGTGGAAAGCGGGGCCCTACTGGGATGCCTGCTGGGGCAAAACCTGCGCCTTGCGCGGGAGCGGGTGCAACTGTTGATGGCCGCCGGGGCGGCGGCGGGGCTGGCGGCGGGGTTTAACGCGCCGATTGCCGGGGTGTTTTTGGCGCTGGAGCTGGCTTTGGCCCGCACGTTCACCACTTCTGCCGTCAGTGTGGTGGTGTTGGCAGCGGTGGTGTCGGCCCTGATTGCCCAGGTGGGGCTGGGGGCGCAGCCGGCCTTTTTGCTGCCGACCATTACGCAGCCGGCTTTTGTCTTGCCCGCCTACGAGCTGCACAGTCTGCTGGAGGTGCCCCTCTATTTGGGTTTGGGCCTTTTGGCCAGCTTGGTCTCCATCGCCTTCGGCTATGCACTGGAATGGGTCAAGCACCTGTTCGGCAGTGGCCCCCTGGCGGCCTGGCCAGCCTGGAGCAAGCCGATTCTGGGCGGTGGGATCCTGGGCTGTGTCGGCCTGGGGATCCCGTTGGCCCTGGGGGTGGGCTACGAGACCATTGAGTCGATCTTGCAGGGGGTGCCCTTTTCCCTCGGCCAGCTTAGCTTGCTGTTGCTGGGCAAGGTATTCCTCAGCGCGGTGAGCGTGGGCAGCGGCTTTGTCGGGGGAACCTTTGCCCCGGCTTTGTTCTTGGGAGCGGTGCTGGGGGCAGGCTACGGCCAGGTGGTGGGAAAGGCTTTGCCTGCTATTGCCCTCTCTCCCCCTGCCGCCTACGCCATGGTGGGTATGGGGGCGGTATTGGCGGCCAGCGTGCGGGCTCCCCTGACGGCCATTCTGCTGCTGTTTGAGATGACGCGGGACTACCACATCGCCTTGCCGGTGATGGCGGCGGTGGGCCTGAGTATCTGGCTGACGGAGCAGTTGCACCCGCCGGCCATCTACCCCTCCGCCCGTCGCAGGCAGGAGCCGAAGGGCCTGACGGTGCAAGAGGTGATGGTGCCCCCTTCTCTGCTGCTACCCCAGGATACGCCCCTGCGGGAGGCGCTGGAGCGCTTGCTGCAGCAAAAGTGCCACAGCGCTTTGGTGGTGGACGGGCAAGAGCGGCTGCGGGGCATTCTCACCCTGGAAGACCTGGAGCGGGCCCTGGCCCACAAGCAGGCCGGGGAACTGGCCGAGCTGACGGTGGAGCAGGTCAGCCAGTCGCCTGTGCTCACCACTTTCCCCGACGAAGCCGTGGCGGTGGCCGCCGAGCCGCTGTACGAATACGATTTGCGCCAGTTGCCGGTGGTCTCGCGGGAGGATCCGGAGCATGTGGTTGGCCTCTTGGATCGGGAGCGGGTGTTGCTCTCCCAAGAGATCGAATCTGTGCGGCAAGTCCTCGAGCCGGAAGTTCCTGCCCCAGGTGGGGTCGAAAACGGGATCCCTGCCCAGCCCACTCCCTCTTCCCCTGCGCCGGCAGACTAGGGATCAGCGCTGCCGCAGCAGGGCGGAGGGGCATTCGTGTCGCAGAGGGCAGCGGCCACATTCGGGCATGCGCGCCTTACAGATGCGTTTGCCCAGCCGGATCAAGTTGACGTGCAGGGAATAGGCCTTGCCCGCCGGGATCCGCGGCGACAGTTGGGCAAAGGTGTCGTCGGGGTGTCTGGCCCGCACCAAGCCAAGACGGTTGGCCACCCGATGCACATGGGTATCCACCGGGCAGAGATCCCGGCCCAGGCCAAACAACAGCACGCAGGCGGCTGTCTTCAGTCCTACCCCCTTCAGGGAAAGGAGATAGGCCAGAGCGTCCGCGTCGTCCAGATCCCGCAAAAAGTCCAGGCTCAGGGATCCCTGTCGCTTGACAATGGCAGCCAGAATCTCCTGAATGCGGGCTGCTTTGAGTTGGGCCAGGCCCCCGGGACGGATCACCTGGGCCAGCTTGGTTGGATCAGCAGCTAAGACAGCTTCCCAGGAGGGGAAAGCGGCTTTGAGGGCGCGAAAGGCGCGGCTGCTATTGTGGTCGGTGGTGTTCTGGGAGAGGATCGTGCCCACCAATTCGTCCAAGAGGTCGGGATAGAGGGGCAGACCATCAGGGCTGCGAGGACGTTGGGGGATGCCAAAGCACTGTTCCAGGCGCGCCAACAGTGATTCCAGCACGACGGCGTTGGGGCTCGCCTCACCAGGACGAGGTTCCAGCCAGGCTGAAGTCTCCATGGCTGCGGCAGGCTCAGGCAGGCGGCGGGCAAGAGGATCCCGATCCAATCTCGGCTGTACCACGGCTGGCCTCCTGGGGAAGTTAACGGGCGGAATCTCGGCAGATCTCCTGGAGCAGGCCGGCAACTGCCTTGCTGGCAGGGGGGAGAGCTGTCGCCTTCAAGTTAGCGGCCATTTGGGCAACCACCTGGGGCTGATCCAGCCAGCTTAGCGCCGTTTGCCGCAGCGAGTCCAAATTCTCTTCAGACTCTCGCAGGACCACTCCCCCACCTCGCTCCACAAAAGCCAGGGCGTTGTGATACTGATGGTCTTCGGCGGCAAAGGGGTAGGGGATCAAAATGGCCGGGGTGGCGGTGGCCCACAACTCCGCCAAGCTGAGAGCGCCAGCCCGGCTGATGGCAAAAGTTGCCCGCTGCAGCAAGGCGGCCACATCGGCGCGGAAAGGAAAAGCGCGGTAGCGGGGGTGGGAAGGGATCCCGACCTCACTGCCGCCGGTCAAATGCACAATCCACGCCCCTGCCTCCAACCAGGCGGGGGCACAGGCGGCCACCAGGCGGTTCAGGCCCCGCGCCCCCTGGCTCCCCCCCATCACCACAATCAAAGGATCCCCCTCTGGAATCGGCAGATCCGCGGGCAAGGGCTGGGGCTGATAGAACTCCGCCCGCACTGGCGTGCCTACCACCCGGGTAACTGCCCCTGGCAAATGCTCTGCCGTTTCCGCCATGCCCAGGGCCACCAGCCGGCAAAATCTTCCCAGCCAGCGGGTCACCTTGCCCGGAAGGCAGTTGGACTCGTGCAGCAACACCGGCACCCCCAGCGAGCGAGCTGCCAAGATGGTCGGGGCGGCGATGTAGCCGCCGGTGGTCAACACCACGTCAAACTGGCCTGAAGCCAGGATCTGCCGCACCTGCAGCGTTGCCCGCGCCAACTGAACCAGGGATCCCAGCTTCTGCCAGGGGGATCCCTGCCAGCCGGACATGGCCACTCGGTGCAGCGGGTAGCGGTCCGGCACCAGCTTCGCCTCCAGCCGCTGCGGCACCCCCAGCCACTCAATCTGCCAGGTGGGCAACTGCTCGACAACGGCCAGCGCCGGAAAGATATGCCCCCCCGTCCCGCTGGCCGCCACCAGCAGCCGTGGTGGTGAGGTGGGATCCCTCCTGTCTCCATTCACCCTAGGACTAGGACGGGGAATTGCTGTAGCCAACGTAGCGCAAAAGCGTGCCCCGCTGCCCCAAGATAAATCCTCGGTCGGGGCCAAAGAACTCGATGCTGTAGAAATTGGCGGGAATGTTGCTCAATTTCTTGGCCTCCTCCCAGGTTTTGCCGCCATCGGGGCTGTGGATCAGAGTGCCGCCGCCGCCCACCACCCAGAGGTCGTGGTCGTTCTGGTAGGCCGCATTTAGATAGCCAAAGCTGAGGGCACGCCCGGGTCGCAACGGCTTGGACCACTCGCCGGAGGTGAAGTCACTCGTGAAGGCGATCTCCGCGCCTTGGTTCAATTTCCAGGCGCTGCCGTTGGGGCCAAAGCCCATGTTCTGAATGCGGCGAGAGCTTTCCCGCGGATACGGCTTCCAGGATCGGCTTTCTGGAGTGTAGAGAAAGTAGAAGCTGCCCCGCGACGACACGGCCAGATACTCTCCTCCTGGGCCGCGGGCAATGTTTTTAATCGCCCCAATCGGCTCTTCCACCTGGGCATGCCAGGTCTGTCCTCCATCTTCCGTGCGGTAGATGGCCCCCACATTGGTTACCATCTCAGCCGCTCCAGGACCCAGGGCTTGGATTAGGATCGGCTCCCCCGGCAGTTGCTTGCTGAGACGAATGGATGTCCAGTCGGATCCCTCGTTGAGCGTGTGGAGGAGGATCCTCGGCTGCCCCACCACCCAGCCTTCTGCTCCGGCAAAGCTAATCGAGCTCAGATAGGCTTCCGGCTCCAGTGCCGTCAGCTTGCGCACCTGCCAGTGGAGGCCGCCATCCTGAGACTCCAACAGCGTCGCTTTATCGCCCACCAGCCAGCCATGAGAAGGGTTGGTGCCGGTGAAAGCAATGTCCAGCAGAATGTTCTGGGTGGGCACCTCGACTTGTTGCCAGGGCACCACCTTCATGTCCGGCATCCGCGCCGCCATCAGCAAGAGAGAGAAGGCAGCTAGCAGCACCAGTCTCCAGAGCTTAAGCATTTTGGCCATCACTCGACGAAATAGAAACTCATCAAAAACAAAAATCCCAGCGCCAACCCCAAGAAGATGAGCAGGTTTTTCTGGGCAGGGGTCATCACATTGACCCCCAGGCCATAGCGCAAGTTCTCTTGAAAACCGGAAGGCTTGCCCTTGGCGCCCACCGCTTGAAACAGGCGCTTGCCGGCGCGGCACACCGGACATCTCCAGTCGGCGGGCAGCTCCTCAAAGGGCACACCTGCCGGGATCCGATTGAGCTGATCCCCCTTGGCCGGCTCGTAAACATAGCCACAAGAGCGACATTCATAGCGCTGCATGCGCAGGGGATCGCCAACCTGTGCATCGGTTTCATCTTCCGGCAACTCGATCAGCTTCGGTACCCTAGAGGGCTTGGGCTGGTTGACGGGATCCGGTTGCGAGCCATTCATGGTCTGGGAGGCATTTGCATCATCAAATCTTATTATGAGAGGAATTGTTACAAAAATCTACTCGGCCTTCTGCTCCTTTCCTTTCTCAGACCTTTCCTCAAAGCATCGATTGCCAACTCAGGGGGCAGGGAGATTTTGCGGAGTTAAAAACAGCCACGAGATGGGATCCCCTGGGACTCGGTCTTGAACAGGGGCATACCTGGCCTCTCTTGACACCTCTCTGGCAGCGTCAAGGAACGTCGTCTCACTCGCCAGCAGGGCAAGGGCTCTGGCAGACAAACCGGCCAGGGTTCACGCCTCGGATCCCATGCTATGTTTTGACTATCCTATTCGCGTGTTGTGCCAGTGGGTGTCCGCTATGACCACGCCCCCTCGCCGACCTACCCTTAACCACGTGTTGATCGTCAAGGATCGCCACGGGCCAAAGGCCTACTGGCTGACAGCCGAGCTCTATTCCTTGGGGCGGGATCCGAGCAACAGCATCCGCATCGACTCCCAATACGTCTCCCGCCACCACGCCATTTTAGTGAAGACCGAATCTCCCTCCTCTCCCGATGGGTTTACTTACCAAATCATCGATGGAGACATCCATGGCACGCCCAGCACCAACGGCCTTTACATCCGGGGGGAGCGGGTGGAGTTTCGCGATCTTGAGGACGGAGACGAGATCCAGTTTGGCAACGACGCTACTGCCACCTACTCCCTGCAAGCTCAGGATTTGGACAGGATTCTCTCCTCCTTTGAAAATACCCAGATCGTTGGCCTGTGAGAGCCGACTCATCAGTCAGGGGGAAGGTTTTGGCGAGGTAGGATGGTTGCCGGCGGGGGATGCTCAACTCCTTGCAGCGCGGCAGCTCCCTGATTTAGAGGCCTGCAGCTTGCCGTCGCCAGTGGTGGGGAGGAGCGCTGCCCGCCACTGTGGAACGGGTAGGCTGCTACTGGGCAGCAAGCGCTGACCGCAGTCTGCAAGCCGGCTCCAACTCCAGAGCCGGCGACCAAGAAAGGCCTACAGCTCGCTGGCGCGAGCCGAGGGAGTAACCGGCAGCCACGCTCCAGAAGGGAGCGGCGTCGCGCTAGTAGTTGGGCGTCCTACCAGTTGCGGCAAATTGATTACCTACGAAGTGCTGTGGGCAGGGGTAGCGATGGTGTGGGTGCCACCTGCCTACAGGTCTCAGACCTGCCACCAGTACTTGTAGATTGGCCAACGGGAAGGGAAGCGATTCCGTTGTAGTCTGGGTTTGCCTTTACCTCTGGGTGGTGATGCGGATTTTGTTTCCCCGCTGGCGCTTTCGCGGCGGAGAGTGGCTGGGGCCATGGCCTCGCTCCGACAACTAGAGAGAGATGGAGGGATCCATTGCCGTCAGAATCGGGCTGGGAGAGCTTCCCGGAGAAGCCTGGGTTTTGAACAGGTCTGTACAGGCTGAGGGGAGCTGAGAGTTATTGCTGATCCAGAGTTTCGCCCCATGCAAGTGCTGGCGCCAAGATCAACCTCTACCTGAAAATCCTCGGATCCCGTCCGGATGGGTATCCGGAGATGTAGAGTTTGACCCACCGGGATTCTGCTGGATCCCTGCAGCCTCAGCTAGGGTGTCAACTGGATTGATCGGATACGGGATCCCCATCTGGATCCTTCCGTCTGCTTGCCATAGTAGGATCAGCACCTACGTACCCTACCTTGCACGGGCCGCCGGCTTAAGCGGCCAGGGTTCTTCTGACTTGGAACGCTCTCCATGCCGCCCATTACCAAGATCCTGATTGCCAACCGAGGCGAGATCGCCCTGCGCATCATCCGCACCTGTCAGGAAATGGGGATCCGCACCGTGGCTGTCTACTCCACTGCGGATCAGAACTCTCTACATGTCCAACTGGCGGACGAAGCAGTCTGTGTGGGGGAAGCCCCAGTGGCCAAAAGTTATCTCAACATCCCCAACATCATCTCGGCAGCCCTCACCCGCGGGGCCACTGCCATTCATCCGGGTTATGGGTTCTTGGCGGAAAATGCCAAATTTGCCGAGATGTGTGCCGACCACAACTTGATCTTCATCGGCCCCTCGCCAGAGGCGATGCGCAAAATGGCCGACAAAGCCACGGCCCGCGAGACCATGCAGGCGGTGGGCGTGCCGACCGTGCCCGGCAGCCGCGGGCTGATCACCTCTGACGAGGAAGCGGTGAGGCTGGCGGAGAAAATCGGCTATCCCGTGATCATCAAAGCCACCGCCGGCGGCGGGGGGCGGGGCATGCGGGTGGCCAGAGATGCCCAAGAATTGCTGAAGATGATGCGCACCGCCCAGGGGGAAGCCCAGGCGGCCTTTGGCGATGGGGGCATCTATCTGGAGAAATACATCGAGCGCCCCCGCCATGTGGAGTTTCAGATTTTGGCCGACAGCCACGGCAATGTGGTGCACCTCTACGAGCGGGATTGCTCGATTCAGCGGCGCCACCAAAAGCTGCTGGAAGAGGCCCCCAGCCCGGCTCTGACCACGAGCTTGCGCGCCCGCATGGGGGCAGCGGCGGTGAAGGCAGCCAAAGCGGTGAACTACGTGGGGGCGGGCACGGTGGAGTTTCTGCTGGATAAAAACGGCCAGTTCTACTTCATCGAGATGAACACCCGCATCCAGGTGGAGCACCCGGTTACCGAGATGGTGACGGGGCTGGATTTGATTGCCGAGCAAATTCGCATCGCTCAAGGTCAACCCCTGACCTTTCGCCAGAAGGATGTGGAACTGCGGGGCCATGCCATCGAATGCCGCATCAACGCCGAGGATCCCAAGCAGCAGTTTCGCCCTTGCGCTGGCACCATCAGCGCCTATTTGCCTCCTGGAGGGCCGGGGGTGCGCATGGACTCCCACATCTACACCGACTACACCATTCCCCCCTATTACGATTCGCTGTTGGGCAAGCTGATCGTCTGGGGGCCCAACCGGGCAGCCGCCATCCGCCGCATGCAGCGGGCGCTGGGGGAATGCGCCATCACCGGGGTGCCCACCACGATCCCTTTCCACCAGCAGATCCTGCGCCACGAGGCTTTTTTGCGGGGCGAGGTGTACACGGATTTCATCGCCCAACACCTGCTGACTGGCCAGTAGCAATCCCTTCGGAGATTGCCAGAGAGCGTCTTTGAACGGCGCTGGCCAAAAGTTGAGGCTAAAGTTAAAGGTGAGTGGAGGGTTGCTGGTCGTGCCGATGAGGGATCCCCGGCCCGGCTTGGTTCAACAGGCCCATCTCCAGCGTCAGGCGAGCTGCCCCGTGCCCAGCCTGAGCCAGTTGGTGGGGCAATTTTTGCAGGAGCGGCAGCGGGATCTGGCCCCGGCCAGCCGCCGCACCTACCGCATTGCCCTGGAACAGTTTGCCAAAACTTGCCCGGTGCCGCTGCCTCAGGTGCAGCCGTCCCACGTTCAGTCTTTTTTAAACAGCTTGAAGGGGCGTCCATTTCGCAACCGCTCCGGCCAGTGGGTTCATCCGCCCGCCTCTCCCGCCACCTACAACCTCAAGCGGCTGGCGCTGCAGCAGTTTTTTGAGTGGGCCAGCCAACGGGGCTACTTTCCAGATCCCTTGCCCACCCAGGCGATTCGGCCTGCCCGCCTGCCCGCCCGTCTGCCTCGCGACCTGGATCGGCTGTTGTTGCAGCGGGTTCTGCAGCGGGCCCAGAGCCATTCTCTGCGCTATGCGGCCTTGATCCGCCTGCTGCTGGAGTGCGGGCTGCGGGCACAGGAGCTGTTGGACTTGACGGTGCAGGATTTTCAGATCAGCCCTGAGGGATCCCTGTTGGAGGTGCGCTGTGGCAAGGGCAGCAAACCCCGCGCTGTGGCGGTCGGGGATCCCCTCTCCGAGCTGCTGCAACAATATCTGAGCCGAGAACGGGGCCCGTGCGCGCCGACGGATCCCTTGTTTGTCTCCCAATCCCGCTGCCCGGCCTACCGGGGCCGTCCCCTCACCTACGATGGCCTACGTCATATTGTGCTCAAGCTTACCGAGCCCGAGCCGGGCCACCAAACCCCCCACCAGTTTCGCCACAGCTTTGCCACCTTGCTGCTGGATCGCGGCGTTGCCCCCGAACACATCCAACACCTGCTGGGCCATACGACTGCCGCCATGACGATGCGCTACACCCAGCGGGCCAACTTGAGAGCAGCTATTGCCCATTCCCGCGCGATCTTGGATCAGGGCTTGATCTAGGGATCCCCTGTTGCGCCGTGGCCTCTATTACTAGTAGGGAGAGGTTCAGATTGCTAACAGAAAGGGAAGCCGGACATCCAAAGGGCAGCCCCGAAAAAGAAATCAATCAGGTACACCTGGCTAAGGTGCTTGGAATGACCTGAAAACAATCGAATGGGTTATTTCAAGTTACACGCTGGAGAGGAAGGTAGAGCACATGTTCTCTCTCCTTTCCCATAGGCACCTGCGAGCCAAGGCTGGCCTTCTGCTGCTCCAACCAGATGATCAGATGTCTGTTCTCAGGGTAGTATTCCAGAACATACTTAATGAAGTCATCAATTGTACATGGCTTGCTGAAACCTCCCATCCACTGATGAAAGTGGCAATGCACTTCGTCGGCTATGGTAATCAGGTTGGAGAGATTCGCTGCAAGCTTTGGATAGTGCGCTTCAGAGTAGAGATGATGAACCGTTAGGCTACTGGCTGCTTTTCGAGTAACTCTACAAAGATTTTTATCCCTTTTTCTTGCAAGATCTTTTGCCCTTTCTATCTCTCTTTGTCGATCCTGGATTTTCTTGACGATTACCTGAATTTGAGGTTCAATGCGTTCGCTAACATATTGACACCAGTCTTTTCTGTGGTTTTGCTTGAGAACCTCTCCCATAACCTTGGCAAGCTCATAGATACCTCGCAAAGAGAGGTAAACAGTGTCATCATTACCAAAACGTGTGTAATGAACGTCTTTGATTAACTTACTTTGCTTCGATGCAAGCTCAAGCGCCTTCTTAAGGTAGTCAGTTCGAGTTCTAAAGATCATCACAACATCTCGACGAGATAGCCAAAACTGATCTTGTCTTTTGACCAGAGAGGAGCTGTTTTGAAGGATCCTGTAATCTACCAGAGCTTTCTGCTTCTTGCGATGCTCTTCCTTGAACCAATTCCTAATGCTTGTACCTGTAGAGGATTTGCAACCTTGCTCTGATCGAGACCTTAAAAAGGATAAAATGGCATAAGCGCCGGACCGCGTGTATTCCCTTAGCCCAGAACTTTTGTTGATAACACGATAGTCTTTACCTTCCACCAGTTTCCATGCATCATCGGGGATACTGTCAAAGTGAGCTTCAATCTCTCTGAGTTCCTCAAGGCTGATACCCAAGAAGTTGGCGAGCTTGTTTGAGGAAACATAGACTATAGCCATTGCTCAAACTTCTCCGTAAGGCTTTTGTAGAAAAGAGTCAATCGCTGGAAAATTTTGTCATCTCCCGTCGGAGAATCGGGATGGTAAATCTTGCTCAGGCGATAAAAAGCAGCTTTGATGTCTTCATCGGTAGCTCGATCAGGGTCAAGCCCAAAAACCCGCCAAGGCAAGTCGTACTTGAAGATGTTGATCCCATTGATGCAGCCATACCCCTCTTCTCCCTCTTCGTTGGGAAGGATCCCGATGTGCTGACGATAAATGCGCTCCAAATCATCTATGTTGGATAAGTTCAGCTTGCCCATACCACTGGTTGCCAGTCTGAAGCTGGCTGATTTTCTCAGCTCGGCTGCGTTTTTAACGCCAAAGTGGTTGTAAATGGCTTTCTGCAGCTCTTTGACAGACAGCCGGGGCGGTGGCTGTAGCTGCCTGACTACAAACCGGGCAAAATTCTCTAGGAGCTCCTTAGAAATGCCATAAGTATCCGAAAGACGCTGGATTTCTGCGGCAATCGCCACCTGCGGGTCGGGCCCAGCTCCTTCTTTTGAGGTTGTCCTGGTTGTTTTGGTTTTTGTGCTGGTGGCTTTTCTGGGCACGGTTTCTCCTCAAATCACCAATGCCAAGTGCAAACCTGCACAAAACTCACAGGCTGCCTGTGAACTTATCTGCACGATGAAGCAGAGAATTTCAAATTAGTGAAACAATGTTGTCGGTAACCGTAAAACCCTGCATCACATAGGATGCACCCTGGCGATGCCCAGTTGGATAGATTGGTGTGGGGAGCGAATCCGCACGGGGGATCCCCTGGGCAAATTGCGCCCACATCCGGCCGTTAGAGCACCCTTCCTCTGGAGCGCGCTTACTCTAGCTTGTTTTTCGGATACTTGTCAACCCAAGGTCTGGGGCAGCCTTTGTTTTCCTTCAGCTTTTGGGGATCAGCCGCTTGGGACAGGCAGCACGGATGTGGGATTCGCTCAGGTCGGGCATGAGGGCCAGGGCCCGTTGAGCATCGATTTGCGCTTCGCACACCGCCTCCAGCACCTGTTCGGCCAGAAGGGAAAGGGGCATATCGGCGGTTTGCTCAGGATCGGTATCCTCTCTAATTTGTCGAACTCCCACCGGCGGGGGAGGCAACACCAGCGGTGCCGCCTGCGGCGGCAAGGTGGTGGAGGTACCCACCTCCAACTGCGCTTCGGCCAGAGCCACACCGCGCCCTGCCACCCCACCGGGAAAAGGACTCTCCCATCCAATGTCAAACAAGCGCCGACACCCGTGATTCAGACAAAGCTTCCCTCAGCGCCCGCACCTGGGCCACCATGGCCACTTCATCCTGGAGGCGACTGACAGCTCTGCCCACCCCCACTCCTGAAGCACCGGCAGCGATGGCCAAGGGCACCGTCACCGCTGAGAGGCCAGAGGCGCAGATGACCGGCAGCGAGACCACCCGGCTAATCTCATAGGCGGCAGCCAGGGTGGGGGCAGCCTTCTCGATTAGGCCCAGGGATCCGCCGTGACGGGGCTCAGCGCTGGTGCCGCCCTCGGTTTGGATGAGATCGGCCCCCAGATCCTCCAGTTTCTCTGCCAATTCCGCCTGCTGATCCAAAGGCAGCGTATGGGGAACGGTAACCGACAGGAGAGTGCGCGGCAGCAGGGAGCGGGTTTGGCGAGTGAGATCTAGAACTTCCGCAGCGGAGAAGATGCGGCCCGAAGGGTAGAAGCTGTCGTAATTGCCGATCTCGGCCATGTCGGCCCCCGCCTGCACGGCAGCAGCCAATTGCTGCGGGTCCACCGCCGACACGCAGATGGGCAGCTCGATCTGGGCTCGCACCTGCTGCACCAATTCGGGACTGGCGGCGATATCCACCCAAGTGGCTCCTCCCTCCTGGGCGGCGCGGGTGACTTTCAGCACCGACTGCAGGTCGAAGTTTTGTAGGCCGCTGATGATCTTGAGGGCACGGCGCCGGGCAAGGGCGTCGAAAAGGGCAGCTTGAGAGGCTGTGGTCATAGGCTTGTCAGCTTGTGGAAACGGGACACAGGAGGAGTGCAAGCAAATCGGCTGTGGAAACCTTTGCTCAGTCTAGAGGGTTTGCTGCCATCCTACAAGGGATCCATCCCAATCCTTTCGGACTATCGCAAGATCTTTCAATAAAATAGGGATCCCTTCTTGTGCTCTTGCCATGTACCGCTCTCCTTTCCCCTTCCTGGGCCTGCCTGAGCCGGATCCGGAGATGGCCCAAGCCATTCTGTTGCCCATCCCCTACGAGGCCACCACCTCCTACGGCAAAGGCACCGCCAAAGGCCCCCAAGCACTCCTGGAGGCTTCGGCGTACGTGGAGATCTACGACGAGGTGAGAGACTGCCAGCCGGCTTTCCACCCCAACTTTGCCGCAGAGATCTCCCGCTACTGGACGGCGCCGCCAGTGGAGTTCGAGGGGCTGGACACTCATGAGCTGGCCATGGCCGCAATCCAGCGCCGCGCCGCCGAGTGGGTGAGGCCGGGGCGGTTTTTGCTCTCCATCGGCGGGGAGCACTCCATCACTGGCCCCTTGGTTGCCGCCCACCTGCCCCACTACCCAGAGCTGCACGTGCTGCAGATCGATGCCCACTGCGACCTGAGAGACAGCTACGAGGGATCCCGCTATTCCCACGCTTCCGCCATGGCCCGTGTGGTGGAGCAAGTGGGCGGTCGCCTCACCCAGGTGGGGATCCGCTCCATCTGCGCCGAAGACCGCCAGGCCATTCGCAAGCACCGCTTGCACACCTTCTTCGCCCACAGCCTGCACCACAAGCCCGCCCAGGAGTGGATCCCCGAGGTGATCGCCACGCTGGGATCCCAGGTGTACCTGACGGTGGATGTGGACGGGCTGGATCCTGCTGTTGTGCCGGCCACCGGCACCCCCGAACCGGGTGGACTGGGCTGGTGGGAGACGGTGGAACTGATCCGGGCACTGGGGCAGCAGCGGCAAATCATCGGCGCCGATGTGGTGGAGCTGGCGGTCACCGGGGAACGGGAAACCGATCGCCGCAGCGCCTTCACCGTCGCCAAGCTGGCCTATCAGATCCTGGCGGCGGCCTTGGGCTAAGCTCCAGAAGAACTGGGCTATGGCCGGGTTCCCCCTGTTTCCACCTGGCCGCTGGAGCACCGGCTCCAATCTCGAAGCATCCAGACAAAATGAGGACTGGACTCTCTCTGCCGAGATCTTCTGCTAGCTTCCCAGGTGGCCCCAGCCATGTCTCCGCCTTCTTCCAGCTCCCTTGAACCGTCGCCGCCCCCCGTCGACTATATAATATAATATGTTCAGTACGGATTACTACCAGTTGATCTTTCTGTTTACTTTCGAGTCTGCCAACATGGTAGCCAAAGCAAAGCAGAAAATTGGTAGTAAGACGACACGGAAACTGCGCTTTGGGTATTCTACTCAAAGCTTTGCGGGATACCGCCATTCTGTTTGGAAACAAACAGAATGCTATCGCTGCATAGTTGAACAGTGATGTTCAGCAGTGTTCAGCGTAAATGTATCAGCTCATCCACAGCCGCATTCAGGCCATCCGCGCCCAGATCCCAGAGCATGTGGAAATCATGGCGGTGAGCAAGGGTTACAGCGTCAACCACATCCGCGCCGCCTATCGGGCCGGGATCCGCCATTTTGGGGAGAGTCGAGTGCAAGAGGCAGCCGCCAAACAGGCGCAACTGCAGGATCTGACCGATATTGTCTGGCACTTGATCGGGCACCTGCAGACCAACAAAGTCAAACCGGCCCTCAGACAATTTGCCTGGATTGACAGCGTCGATAGCCTGCGCCTGGCCAAGCTGATCAACCAAAAAGCCTGGGAGCTGCACCTCACCCCCAAGCTCTGTCTGCAGGTGAAATTGGCCCCGGATCCCCATAAATTTGGCTGGCTCATCCCCGATCTGTTGCAAAGCCTGCCGCAACTGAATCAACTGCTGCAGGTGCAAATTGTGGGCCTGATGACCATTTTGCCTTTGGGCTTGAGCTCAGAGGCAGCCCTGGAGCTGTTTCGCAAGCTGGCCGAGCTGGCCGATCACATCCAGCGCAGCGGCTACGAGCATCTGCAGTTGCACACCCTCTCCATGGGCATGTCCGACGATTACCCCCTGGCGGTGGCAGCAGGCTCTAACTTGATCCGGCTGGGGCGCGCTTTGTTTGCCGATGCCGAACGGAAATAGATAGATGGAGTCTCTATGAAGCCGTTAAATTGTGATTAAATTTTGTGTAAAGCCGTCCAACTCCGGAGCTGCCCTGCAAGGCACGCTCAGGGCTGGAGTTCGGCCTGGATCGGGCAAAAACAGGGGAATCCTGCCTAAAATTTCCCTCGCAGGGCAAATTTTAGGTAAGTTTGTAATCATTGGCGTCACCTCTGTTAACACGTGTTCAAGCCGGACGAGGAGCAGAGTTGACTCTGGCCAGAGCAATGGCCGGACAAGTGGGATGACATCTTTACTTCTTCTGGGTAAACTCGACTCGTCGAGTCCATGGGTTTTGTTAACCTGCGTTGGCAGCTTCTTGAGCAAGCCCTGTCTCGGCCTTTTGAAAAACTTTAACTAAAAATATGAGGCTGGAGATGCCCTTTGGCTGGAGTGGGCTACTCAAGATCCCATCAGGAGCCTGAATCCTGCGCTTGCCGCAAACCATGACCTGTAGTGAGGATGTGGACGATGAACGTCAATGGAATCTGGAGCAGGGTAAGAGATTTTGTGGGCCTAAATGATCCCGTGGACAGCCTGGAGGAGTACCCTGAGATGGAAGGGCAGGAGGATTACCAACTGCTCTACGAGGGACGCCGTTCTCAACCGGCTCCCGAAGAGCAGGAAGCCAGTGCCCTTCCACGCGGACGCCGACAGCGGGGAGTGGAAGCCGGGGAAGGGTCTGTCGGTCGAGAAGAGGCGCGGGGCCATCGGCGCAGTCAACATCGGGATCGCCTAGGGGGGGGCAGTATGGGGAGCAACGTGATTGGATTACCGGGCGTCAACCCACCCACTAGCGAAGTGGTGGTGCTGGAGCCGCGCAGCTTTGACGAGATGGCACAAGTCATCCAGTACCTGCGGGAGCGCAAGACGGTGATCATGAACTTGACCCTGATGGATCCCGCCGAGGCGCAGCGATCTGTGGATTTTGTTGCCGGCGGCACCTACGCCATCGATGGCCACCAAGAGCGCATTGGCGAAAACATTTTTTTGTTCACCCCCAGCACGGTGACGGTCTCTACTCCAAGCAGCCAAGGGATGCCGCCGCTGCAGCGCCCTCTGCAAAGCCCCACCCCTCTCTGGCCCAGCGGCTATGAACATTTGCAGGCGGTGGGGCAGCACTAGCCGGCATGGAGCGACCGCTGCTGAGTGTAATCGGGGGTGGAGCCATGGGATCCGCCCTGCTGCGGCGTTGGGTGGCCGCGGGAGTTTATCCTGCAGCTCAGGTGGCTTTGCGGGAGCCCGACCCGGACAAGGCCAATACCCTACAGCAGGAGCTGGGCATTCGGCTGTTGGCGGATCTTGCCCAAGCAGGAGAGTCTGAGATTTTATTTTTGGCCGTCAAACCCCAGGTTTTCCCGCAGGTGGTGGCAGAGATGGGCCAGCCGTCCGCCACGCAGTTGGTGATCTCGATTATGGCCGGGATCCCATTGCAGCAGTTGCAGCAGGCTTTTCCCCAGCAAAAGGTGGTGCGCACCATGCCCAACACGCCGGCGCTGGTGGGGGCGGGCATAACGGCCATCAGCTACGGGCCGGGGGTGACGCCCGCCCAGGTAGAGCAGGTGGAGAAGCTATTTCGCGCCGTGGGCCAGGTGGTGACGGTGCCGGAGAGCCAGATGGACGCGGTGACGGCCCTTTCGGGGTCGGGGCCAGGGTATTTGGCGGTGATCCTGGAGGCGCTGATCGACGGCGGGGTAGGGGTGGGGTTGCCGCGCTCCATCGCCACTCAGTTGGCGGTGCAGACCTTGGCGGGCACTGCCGCCCTTATGCAGCAAGAGAACCTTCACCCCGCCCTCCTCAAGGATCAGGTTACCAGCCCAGGGGGAACGACCATTGCCGGGATCCAAGCCCTAGAACAGGCGGGGGTGCGGGGGGCCTTGATGCGGGCGGTGCAGGCAGCCTACGAGCGCTCCCGTCAGCTACAGGGATCCTAGCGCCTGCCACAGCGGGCGGGCGATCCAGTTCCATCCCACCTTGAGCTGGTGCTCCAGGGTAGGGAGGCGCACCAGGTAGGCAGCTCGTCGGGCCAAATAGCCCAAGGGGCCGCTTAGGGTGAGGCCAGCGAGGGTGGAGACTACCGCCGCATCCACTCCCAAGCTCAGCATCTCCCCCAGAGAGAAGTAACGGAACGGCAGCAGGGGCCGCTCCTGCGTGAGCAGAGCCCACAGGTTCCAAGCACAATAGCCGGCCTGCTGAAAAGCCGCTTGGGCAGTGGCGGGCACCGGCTGGCCACTGGCATCCAGCACCGCCGCCGCATCTCCCAACGCGAAGATCTCTGGGAAGGTGGGAGTTTGCAGGGTGGGCAAAACCTGCAGCCGTCCCCGCTCAGTTTTGGGCAGATCCAAGTTGGCAATCACCGCTGCCGGTCGGGTTCCGACGGTCCACAGCACGCCATCCACAAGATCCGTGGCCATCTCTTGGGCCGCCAGCCGCTGCAGTTGCAGGCGGAAGGGAGGGGCGCCGTTCTCGCCCAGGGCCTCGATGCCCAAGACCTTGGTTTGCAACTCCACCTGCACCCGCCGTTGGGCCAGCGCCGCCTGGGCCGCCTCCCGGCTGGAGGGGGCAAACCCCGACAAAATCTGGGATCCCAGCTCAATAAGACGGATCCGGCCGCGCGATCCCAGCCGGTCAGCCAATTTGCAGGCTAGCTCTACGCCGCTGGCCCCCGCCCCCACAATAGCCAGGTGGATCGCCTGAGCCGGATCCCGGGCTTCTAGAGTTTGCAGGTGGGCCCGCAGCCGCTGGGTATCGGCCAGGGTGCGGAAGGGAAAGGCCAACTCTGTTGCTCCTGGCACGCCCTGCAGGGGAGTTTCCCCTCCCAGGGCCAGCACCAAGGCGTCGTACTCCAAGGTCTGCCCTTCTGCTAAAAAGACGCGGTGGTCTTGGAGGTCAACCGACTGCACCGCGCCGCGGCGAAACTCTACCCCCTCCGGCAGCAGATCCTGAAAACGGGGGGCCACCTCCCACTCTTCCATCTCACCAGTGAGCAGCTCGTAGAGCAAAGGAGCAAAGACAAAGCGCTCCTGACGATCCACCAGGGTAATCTGGGGCGGCTCCGGCCAAGGTCGGCAGATAAGCTCCAGGGCTGTGTACAGCCCGCCAAAGCCGCCCCCAAGGATGCAAATACGACGCATGTTCAGAAAGCTGAAGGTAACATTAGCTTAACAAGCTGCCCATCTCCTCCTAGAGCTTGCTGGCCAGGGGAGCAGCCTCCTTGGCGCGAAGGGGCAGAAGGCCATCCAAAACGTTAAGGATCCCCCAGACAAGACTAACGCTGGCCACCCAAAACAACCACAGCCCGCCTGCCCACGCTGGCGGCAGATCCAGAGCCACTCCCCCAATTAGCGGCCCAAGGGCAAAGCCTGCTGCCCAACAGAGGGAGTTGACCGACAGATACACCCCCCGCAGATGATCCGGGGCCAAATCTGCCACCAGCGCCGAAGCGGAGGGATTGTAGCTCACCAAGGCCAACGAGAGCACTGCCAAGGCCAAGGCCGCCATCCCTATAGCCGGCATCGCTCCCAACTGGGCCGCCAGGCCGCTGAGCCAAACCAAACCAAATCCCAGCCCCCACATCAGTGCGGATCCCCGGAGGGCGCGGACACGCGTCCAGCGATTGAGCCAACGAGCTGCCGGCATCTGCAGCAGGGCAACGAGGGCGCCGTGCAGAGCAAACAACGTGCCAATCTGTACCTCAGGCATCCCAGCCCCCTTGCGCAAGTAAAGGGGCAAGCTGCTGCTGAGTTGGGCAATGTAGGTGGTGAAGAAAATGTTGGCCGCGGCAAACACCAATAGGGGGCGATCCCTCAGGGCGGCTTTCCAGCCTGCGAACTCTGCCGCCGACGGAGCTACCCGAGTTTCCCGAATGCAAAGCCAGAGCAGGGCTAAAAAAATCAAGTACGTGAGGCCGTCGATAATAAACAAGAGGCGGTAGTTCTTCGTCAGAGCCACCAGGGCGCTGGCCATGGCCACGCCGAGGCTCAGGCCCAAGTTATCCCCCAGGCGGTTTAGGGCATAGGCTTCGTTGCGCTGCTCGCGCGGGGTTAGATCCGCTACTATTGCTTCCGCCGGCGGCCAATAGAGGCCCTGCCCAAACCCCGCCACCAGGTTGGCCAAGGCAAAGCTCCAGAAGCCATGGGAAAGGGCAAAGCCAAAGGAGCCCAGAGCGGAAATGGCCAGCGAGAGGATCAAGGTGGAGCGGCGGCCCCAAGCTCCGTCTGCCATCGAACCTCCGAGGATGCGGCCAAATACGCCAGTAAAGGCCATCAAGCCCAGGCCCAAACCCACCTGGGTAGCTGTCAGCCCCACCTGATTGACGAAAAAGAGGCTGGCGTAGAACAGGGTAAAGCCGGTTCCGGTTTGGGAGAGCAGCCGACCGATAAAGATTAGCCAAACCTGAAAACTTAGCTTTGGCCACCAGGACGGGATCCGCATAGGGGATGCAACGGGAGATAGGTTAGCTAGCTTACGGGATCCCGGTCGCTGACGCCAGATCCACTTCAGCGGGCGGAAAACTGAGGGGGAGCCAGCGGCTCACCCTCCAAAGATCCGGCGGAAACTGCAATTAACTCCCCAAGTTGAGGTATTCGCTCAACAGCCGCGCCAGCCGGTACACTCGGTAGTCGAGCTGGGCCAAGCTATTTTCCATTGCCTTCATCACCCTTGCACACACCTTTTCCTACGCTTTCCTGCAGCCCTTCCTTGAGCCAACCCCGGCTGTTTCCTTGAGCTAGGAAGCGCAAAGGCAAAGGGGCCAGCCAGCAGGGCTGCTAGCCCCGATTATAGACAAAATTTGACAAAGCTTAAACAAGTATTAAGGAGAAAGTGCCCCTGTCCCGCGCCCCCAGGGATCCCTGGGGCCGCCAGGTTCAGATGGCTGCTAGCTGACGGTCACCGGCGACTCGGCTGCCGCAGCGCGCTCTTCCTCTTCTTCCGGTGGAACAGCCACAAACTCGATGTGGTTGAGCAGCGTCGTCACGAAGGCAAAGAGCAGAAAAGGCAGGGAGATGACCAAGATCAGCGCGATGGTGAGAAAGGCGTAGAGGGGGCTATTCATCAAAGAGAGGGCGGCACCCAGGCCGGCAAAAATCACGATTAGCCAAACGATGATCTGGCCGTAGATATCCCCAAAGGAGAGGGTGCAGGTAAAGCGGTAGCGGGTGTGGGTGTTCATGGCAATTTCTCGGGATAGCCTGGTTGACTCGATCCTGACTAGGAACCAAACCTTAGCCTCATGGGTGGATGAGTATCTTGAGATTTTAGACGAGAGAAGGGGAGATGCCTCTCTTTCCTAAGAAATGCCTCAGGAGTCGGTTGAGCAAGCCGGATCCCCCGCCTCTGAGAATGCTATCGTCGAGGTCACAGACTCTTTCGGGTAGGCAGCAGCCATGTGCATTTGTATTCACTGCTACTATGTGGATCGTTGCACCACCTATCACGCTGTGGAAGCGCAGCACCAGCAGCCCCACCTCACCCTGACGCCAGATTTTGAGCCGCAAGGACCCCAGATCAACGTCAACATCCGCAACGGCGGCACCGAGATGGAGTGGGATGTGGTGGCCTGCCAGAGCTTTCGCGAGGAGCGGAACAAGTGGGCTCGGCTTCGCCCCCAGGAGGTCGTTCCCACTTAAAATCCTAGGAGTGGCCTAGATCGCCGAAAAAGGGTTCTCCGCGCCTGCGGGGCTTGAGCCTTGGGTCTGCCCTTAGCAGGGGGAGGTTGTTCTGTCCGTTTCAAGAGATGGAAAGACGATGATGCTGACCGCAAGCCCGACAGCGCCGCCAACAGATGCCCGTCAACGAGTAAGCCAGTTTATGCGGCACCTCCAGGACGAGATCTGCGCTCGCCTAGAAGCACTGGACGGCAAAGCCAAGTTTCGGGAAGACAGTTGGGAGCGTCCCGGAGGAGGGGGTGGACGCTCGCGGGTTATCCAGCAGGGAGGGGTGTTCGAGCAAGGAGGGGTCAATTTTTCCGAGGTGTTTGGATCCCAGCTGCCCCCTTCGATTTGCAAACAGCGCCCAGAGGCAGCAGGGCATCCTTTCTACGCCACCGGCACCTCGATGGTGTTGCACCCCCGCAACCCCTACGTGCCGACGGTTCACCTCAACTACCGCTATTTTGAGGCGGGGCCGGTTTGGTGGTTTGGCGGCGGCATGGATCTCACCCCCTACTACCTGTTTGAGGAGGATGCGGCCCATTTTCACCGCACTGCCAAGGCGGCCTGCGACCGGCTGGATCCGGCCTACTACCCGGCTTTCAAGATCTGGTGCGACCGCTACTTCTTCTTGCCCCATCGGGGCGAGGCCCGCGGCGTGGGCGGCATTTTCTTTGACTATCAAGACGACCGGCCTGGGCTGCTCTACCGTCCTGAGGGCGAGGCAGAAGCGGATCCCGAGCAGCTCGCCGCTGAGCCGCCGCCCCTCCAGGTGCGGGTGGGATCCCGCAGTTGGGAACACCTCTTTGAGCTGGTGCAAGCCTGTGCCGAGGCGTTCTTGCCCGCCTATGTGCCGATTGTAGAGCGGCGGCAGGGGATGGAATGGGGGGAGCGGGAACGCCAGTTCCAGCTCTACCGGCGCGGCCGCTATGTGGAGTTCAACCTAGTCTACGACCGGGGCACGGTCTTTGGTCTCCAGACCCAAGGCCGTACCGAGTCGATCCTGATGTCGCTGCCGCCCTTGGTGCGCTGGGAATACGGCTACGAGCCACCGCCCGATAGCTGGGAAGCTAAGCTCTACGAAGTGCTGCGCCAGCCTCGGGATTGGGTCTAGGCGGCATTGGTCTCGATTTCTGAGGATTGCAGTGTCTTCCCCGCTGCCCCTTGCCTACCGCTTTCAACCCCCCCGCCACGCCGGGCCCGGCAAGGCGCCGGTGTTGGTGATGCTGCACGGGATCGGCAGTCATGAGGGGGATCTCCTCCAGTTGGCCCCTTACTTGGATCCCCGCTTGGCGGTGATTAGCCTAAGGGCGCCGCTTCCCTGGGGAGCGGGTGGCTTTGCCTGGTTTGAAATGGCCTGGACGCCGGAAGGGCTGGTGGGGGATCCCGAGCAAGCCCGCCGCAGCCGGGAGCTTGTCAGCCACTTTCTGGAGCAGGTTCTGCCCCAGGGGATGGCCGACATTTCTCTGGATCCGGCCCGGGTCTATTTGCTGGGGTTTAGCCAGGGGGCGATCATGAGCCTATATCTGGCTCTAACCCGGCCGGAGAAGCTGGCTGGCGTAGTGGCCATAAGCGGTCGCCTTTCACCGGAGATCCTAGCCGAGGCGGTGGAGCCAGCCCGGATGCAACACCTGAGTGTCCTCGTGGTTCACGGCACCGCCGATACCGTTTTGCCTGTGGCTTTCGGCCGCCAGATCCGCGACTACTTTGCCTTGCTGCCCCTGCGCTTGACCTATCGGGAGTACGAAATGGGCCACGAGGTTTCCCCAGAAAGTTTGCGGGATATCCAAGGGTGGTTGCAAAGTCAGCTGGACAAAAACGGTGGCCCTCCTTGGAGTTGAACCCTGGGCAAGGGCTGGGAGCTGTTGAGATCCCCTACAATAGCGGCAAAGTTTCTGCCCCCTGAGGCTCTCAGTGAACGGCGGCCAGCCTCCCTACGACATCCTCATCCTCTCCAACGGCCCCGGCGAGCTGCTCACCTGGGTGCGGCCAGTTGTCCTAGAGTTGCGCCAGCAACTGCCCCAGGCGCGTCTTTCCCTGGTGCTCTCTCCTTGTCCGCACGCCTCTGGGCAAGAGGTGAAGATAGCAGAGGAATTTATCCAGGTCGATCGGGTTCAGGATCCCGATTTTTTTCTAGCTTTTTTGCTCACTGGCCAAACCGAAGAAGCTTGGGACTGGGCCAAACGGGGGGTGGTGCTGTTTCTGGGGGGGGATCAGTTTTTTGCTGTCTGGATTGCCCGTCGTCTCGGCTACCGCGTGGTGGTGTATGCCGAGCATCGGCCCCGCTGGCGACCCTGGGTAGACGTTTTTGCGGTGCGGACGGAGGAGATCAAACGTCGCTACGACGGGGGACGCCTCCTGGGCCACCGCTGGGCTGCCAAGATGCACGTGGTCGGGGATCTGATGGCCGATGGCGTGGCCAGTGCTGTCTACTTGCCGGGGATACCTCTTCCCGGCTGGCTCAGCAGCCGCTCCCTTCCCCCGCCGACTCCTAGCGCTGCTCCCAAATCGACGGCAGGCTTTTCCACCCTCCTCCAGCCCCTCCCCGATCCCATCGAGGAGCTGGGATCGCTGCGAACGGCACCGGAAAAGGTGGAACCCACCTCTGCCGACGAAGCCTTGCTGCCGCGCGGCTGGCAACGTCTTGGCGATAGCATCCGCACCCACTACCAGGTGGGGCTGCTCCCCGGCTCCAAGCCGGCCAAGCTCTCCTTGGGGGTGCCGCTGGTGCTGGCGGTGGCCGATGAATTGCGCCAGCTGTTGCCCAACGTCGGCTTTGTGATCCCGGTGGCTCCTGGACAGACCCCACAATCCCTGGCGGCCTATGCCCATCCCCGGCTTAACCCCGATATGGCCATCATCTACGGCACCTCCGCCACCCTGGAGCAAACCAATCTTGGATCCCACTTCGTCACCCCCTTTGGCACCACGGTACAGCTGTGGACCCGTTTCCCTGCCTATTCGGTGCTGGCCAACTGCGACCTCTGCCTAACCACAGTTGGGGCCAACACCGCCGAGCTGGCCTACTTAGGGGTGCCGATGGTGGTGGCGATCCCCACCAACAAGCTAGAAGCTATGCGCGCCTGGGACGGGATCCCTGGACTGTTGGCCCGCTTGCCTGGCCTGGGCACCTGGCTAGCCCGCCTCATCAACAGAATTGCCCTGCAGTGGTTGGGCCACCTGGCTTGGCCAAACATCTGGGCCGGACACGAGGTGGTGCCGGAGCTGCGAAGCCATTTGCGCCCAGCCCAGGTGGCCGAACAGATGCGAGCCCTGTTGGTTAATCCCGAGCGGCGTCAGCAGATGCAGAGGGAATTGCAACGTCTAGGGGGCAGTCCGGGTGCGGCCCAGGCCATCGTACAACTCGTGGCCCAGCAGTTGAGCAAAAGCTAAAGGAGACGGCCAAGGCGCTCCCGCAACTCGGCGGCAGCCTGCTCCAGGTGGTCGGGGGTATAGCCGGTGGTCTCCACCCGAACCGCAAGATGGGTGTCCTGGCTCTCGTGGAGATGAACCCACAAAATGTGGCGACCATCTTCGGTTCTGCGGTTGGCGGCTTTGACGCCGTTTTTGGGGGCAGCGTAGGCGTTTGAGTCGTAGCGAACCAGATCTACCCAGGGAAGGTCGCGCAGGAGCTTTTCCACCTTGACCCAACTGCGAGGACGGTGATGGCTGCTGTCGCTCCGCAATTGGATGACCTGGGAGCGATCTCGACCGGAATCGGGGAGAGCCGCCCGCGGGATCCGCGGCTGGACTTGCGGCTGTAAGTAAGGTAAATACACCAGAGATTTATATTGCTCGTGGATGTAGCAGACCGGGATCCCCAATTGACTGCCCACCACGGCCATGATCATGGCCTGGGCTTTGAAGCCCCCGGTGGCGGCGAAGGTGACGATCCCTTTAGCGCTTTCCGCCAACTGGCGCAACAGCTCGGCCATCCGCTCCAGGGAGGATCCCTCTAGCTCGTAGTTAACGCCGGGGAGGGGCACCAGCGAAACCTGTTGTTGGCCCAGCGCTTCTTCAAAAAAGAGCTGCAAAATCTGGGCACACTCCAGTCCTTCAGAGGTTTCGGAGTAAAGCAAAATCAAGGCATCCTGGGGAGTGGGATCCAGCCGGTAGTAGGTATTGGTTTCGGCGCTGATTAGTTCCAAATCTGTCTTTTTCATCCAGGCCAAGGCCCGTTCCGGATCCCCGATGGTTTTTTGGCCGACCCAAGGGCGTTGTGGTTGCAGGTTTTTGTCCGGGTTGGTGAGCAAAGAGGTGCCCACCGTCATGATGATGGTCTGCATGAGTTATCCCCTAACTTTCTCGCAGTTTTTAAGGGCTCCATCCCCTCTCGCAATCAGAGCAGCCTTACTCTGCGAACTCTGCCATCTTCCCTTAAGTCGAGTACCTCTACCTCCACTTCTTGCCCCACCGTCAGGGATCCGGCCCGTTTCGGCTCTTTTTGGGTGAGCTTGATATTCGTATTCACGATTTGGAAGGTAACTTCGTTGCCCTTGATATTCGTGATGCTGGCCTTGAGGTGTTGCCCAATTTTGAAGCGGGCCTTGGTAGAAGCTGCTGCATTTTCAACTTGGGGCTGAGCCTGCTTTTGTTCAGGTTACTCTTTGGGCCGCAGTGCCTCTGGCTGGGGCTTGGCCTCGCCGCCGCGGGAATGGGTCGGACGACCGCCATTGGGATCGGGAGGGGACGGGATCTCGCCGATCGGCACTCCCCCATCTTTGTAGTAGCGGGCCAGGCGGGCGGCCCAGCCCAGGATCTGCAGCATCTCAGCCGGCCTATCCTGCAGAGATTGCAAGTACTTTTTACAGGTTTGGTCGATGAGCCGGTAGTAGCGTGGGGTTTCGTTGCTGCGGTGGAGGCCAGTTTCTCGCACCAGCTCGCCGGTGAATCGGAAGAAACGGGATCCCGCGTCGGGGAGATGGACCACCGAGCGGAGGTAGGCGAAGCACTTGCTCAATTCGTTGACATCCACCTCTTCCTTCGCCAAAGTCATGGCGATGCCGTGGGCGAGATCCCAAGATTGGGGGCTGAGATCGACGGGGTCTGACAGCATCGGAGCACCCTCAGTAGGCGGTGGTGGGCGGTTCGCGCAGATGGGTGGGGCTCAGGATGGCGGCCAACTGCCGAAGCTGATCGGGCAGGATGTAGCCCTGGGCAGCTTGGATCTGCTTTTGCACAAAGGCTTTGAGGGCTTCTCCTTCTAGGGTATCGGCTTGTGGGGGATCGTAGCGGCTATAGCGCTCTTTCAGGTTGCGGGGCTGCTCGATCTTGTCCAGGGTGACCTGCAGGGATCCCAGTCCTACAGGCTTGCCGCCCCCCACCTTCAGCAGCAGCGGATGCGCGGGATCCTGACCCAAAACCGTGAACAAGGTGCCCAGCTCGGCAGGGGTGAGGTTTTTGAAGTGGATCTGGGTTTTGAAAACCGTATTTTGCGCCGCCTGCTGGGTGGGTGTCCCCTTTTGATGGCCCTGCAAAGCCCTGCGGTGCGTGTAATAAAACTTGCGCCCAACCGCCTTGCCGTTTTCAAAGTAGGCTCTGCGCTGGTCGGGTCGGGGACGGTACAGCGGGGGCAGGGATCCGCCGCCGGAGCCGATGCCGGTGGCAACGGCATCCCTGAACTCCACCAGTCCCTGCCAGTTGAGGGCGCCAAAAACGCGGCTGGCAGGACATAGCCGCTCCTTCTGGCGGCAGGGCTGCCGCTCTGGTGGGATCCGATCTTTGTAGCGGCTGGTGATCACTGCAAGGGTGCTGTTGGTGATCGCCTCGTACATGGCCCGGATGGCCCCCTTGAGGGAGCTGCCCTGGATCTTGAGCCGCCCGTCGGGGGTGGTGGTCATGGTTTTGAGCACCGGGATCCCGTTGACGCCGACGTCGCTGCCCAAGGCCAGGTGGCCGGTGGAGATGTGGAGGGCGGTCTGCACCGTCAGGGTGAGAAAGAGGGTGCCGTGCAACTTGTCGGGATGGAACTTGGCGTGGCCGGCGGGCCGCTCCAGCTTGGGGGGCTGGGTGGGAAACGGGATCAGCTCGTAGGGTTTGGGAGACACGGTTGGGTTACCTCCACCTCGACTGCTGTCGCCGGCAGAGGATCTTGCAGAGGCAGCCTGGTTGGGCAGTGGGCGAGGGCCTTGGGGGGTCATGGTCACCTCGGGATCAGGGCAATAAAGTGAACACGGGCAGTTCGCTCATCTCGGAAGTAGCGCTGGCCTACCCTGAGATCTTTGGGATGGCTGAGGAGCTTGGGGAAGCGGGTTTCTTGACTTTGGGATCCGTACAGGTCGGCTGCGTGATCCTCCCACCGCCACTCTCCCGGCAGAGGGATAAAGGAGTCCGGGGGAGCTTGGATCCCCAGATACAGCAGATCCCAGCCGTGGGGGGTGCTTTTCCAGCGCAGTTCCCCTTGTTGGGAGAAAACTTGCCCCTCTGGACAGACGGGATCCGCCGGGATCCCCACCTGAATGCCGCTGACTCGATGGGGCCAGCGCAGAAAGGAGTAGGTTTTTTCAGAAGTGGAAAAACAGGCCGAGAGCACTTGGGAAAGCGAGGGCTCCCCCCCGTCTCGAATCCTGAGCGAGGCGACGTAGGCTGGTTTCATACGGCTTTGGCCTCCGCTTGCAGAAGTTTGGCCCAACTGTTGACGGCGGCAGCGAGCAGGTGCTCCACCTTGGCCTCGGATCCCTGCTCCCAGGTCAGCCGCGCCCCAAATCCCAAAGGCATCGGCTCTGCTCCCACCGGCACCGCTTGGCTATCGGGTTGGGGAAAGCCGTATTTGCCCGCCTCTTCGGGGGTTAAAAATTCGCCCGCCCCCAACAGGGATCCCTGTGGCCAGGTCAGGGGGGATCCCAGTAGTCGAATCTGCTTGTTTGCCTCATCCACCAGGCAGCCCGGATAGTCCACCACCGCCCACTCGTACTCAACCCGAACGGTGCCCATGCCGCGGGACTTGGCAAAGCCGATGCCAAACCAGCCTTCATCCAGATCCCGCAACGCCAGTCCCAGCAGACCCAGTTGGGCCAGGGTAAAGTTTTTCAGGTGGATCTTGGTTTGAAAGGATCCCTCTACGCACACTTGATAGCTGAACGGCCCCAGCCCCACCGCCACTGAGCCGAAGACGCGGTCGATGGCCACCCCATTACGTTCCTCCAGGCGCAGAGGGGTTCCCGGCTTGGGATAGGCATCTTCGATGCGGACCCGGCTGGCGATGGCTGTGTTGCCGAACATCTGATCCGTAAAGGAAGAAAGGGCGTAAACCTGGTGGGGCTCTGCAATTTTTTCCAGCCATTGATTGGCCTTTTGGTCGAGGGGATCGCTGGCCCAGAGTTTGAAGCCTCCCCCCTCAGGACGTCTGTCGCTGCCCACCGTTCGGACGATGCGCTCCGCGTGGGCGCGAATGGCCCCTTTGAGGGAGCTGCCGGGAAAATAGACTGTCCGCCCGCCGCCGCGATAGGTTTCCACAAACTCCATGTCGGGCTTTGTCGGATCTGCCCCTTGTTTGCCAGCTTTGATGAGCACAGGGCCATCTGGCTTGAGGGTGAGGCAGAGGGTGCAGTGGTTAACGTAGCGCTTGTGCATGGCCTGGGATCCTTCACTGAAGAGGAACAAGAGGGTTTTCGCCCAACCCTTGCGCTAGCTGCGGGGGCCGACGGGAGCGACAGCGGTTAGTTTGGCAACCAGGGCTTCCACCCAGTCTTGGCGCAAGGCGGCAGCCTCTTCCGGGCTAAGGGGTTGCCGGGATCCGGCCACCAGCTCTTGCAGATAGGTCAGCAGCCGCCGCGGATCCCCTTCTGAGTCAAACCAATAGACCGCCCCGATCTCCAGGCGGACGACCCCCAAGCCGCGGGAGCGCCCCCCTCCCAAGGGGATCTGCTCCGTTTCCAATTGGTGCAAGCCGATGGCCAGCAGGCCCAGCTCCCATGCTTCGGCATTTTCGACAACGGCGTGGAACTGAAAGGGGGTGTTGGCCGGCACCACTTGAAAGTCGTAGAGCTTGCCCTCTGCCGCCGTCTCCGTATCCCGATCGATGGCCACACCATCCCGCTCTTGGTATTGGCCAAACCAGGCTTCCGGCACCACGGGCAAATCGCGAATCTGCACCTTGCCCGCCAGCCAAGGGGATCCAAACACCTGCGAGACCCAGTCGGTGGCCTCAATGAGCTTTTGAGTCAGAGCCGCATCGTCCCCTTTGTAGTCATTTTTAATTTGGTTGATGATCTGAAATTGCTCGCTGCTGGTCAATTCGCCGGGATCCCTGGCCAGCTCTGGGTTGATGCCCCGCAAGAAACTTTCCAGGCGAGAGCGCATTGCCCCCTTCAAACTGGAGCCGGGAATGAGCGGACGGCCCAGCGCATCCTTGAGAACCGGCAAATCCGAGCCGATGGGTTCGGTGGAGCGGCCCACCCCGATGTGCAGAGCGGTCACGGTGGTGAGGGTGCCGGTGATTTCCAAGCGGTTTTTGAAAACGTCGAACATTGTTCCCTCAAATGGCTGCTCAAGTTAAGGCTTGTACTGCAGAGGTTTGCCATTCCCGAAGCGAGACGGAGCCCTTAATAAAACTCAAGAGGATCCCTAGGATCTGAGCAATTTCTGAGATAAAGTACTCCCTGTCATCGATAAAGAGTTGGTCACCCTCGAGTTTTGCAAATCGCCAGTTGGTTCCTGAGGTTACTGCTCCATAGACACTGTCTACTTGAGAATTGGAGTTCTTGTTAAAGACCTGTGCCCCCACCATACCGGCAACGCACTGGCCCAGACCCCCGATCAAGTCTTCTTTTTTGGCCTCAACGATAATCACCACCGGATCTTGAATGTAGAGTTGGAGAGGGGATAGGCAAATGATGTAGTCGCATAGGCCCACCAACCCCCTCTCGGGATCCACGTTGAATTCCTTGCCGGAAAACAGCGAGATTTGATCCCGACATAGGTACTTCACCTCTCCCAGCACAGGGGCGATGATAAACTCGGAGCGGGCTTTTTCGCTGTTGACCGAGGTGGCCAAGCCGAGATAGCGATCTAGGGTTATTTTCAAGTAATCGGAGCACTCAGTCGGTGGAACCTCTGCAAACAGGCCATGGATGATTCTTGACCTGAGCTGAAAGGTCGAAATGGCTCTCTCAAGGGTAAAACTGCTGTAGGTCACGGTCTAGGATCCTCCTCCCTCTCGCTTGTACTTGAGGTAGCGGGCCCCATAGCCCAGGTAGCGCCGAATCAAGTCAATTTTGATCTCGTTGACTTTGGGGGATGCTCTTTCAATTCCGGCTTCCCTGGCGATGGCTATAGCCCTTTGATGAATCCAGTTGTCGATGTCTTTGATGATGGCTTCTGCCAAAGAGTCTTTGCCCCGCCCCCACTTGTTATCGCGCCCCACCTGGTAGCGCAAAAAGTTCTTGATCACCTCTGAGCTTTCGGTGGAAGCTGCCACGTGCAATAGGTTGCGATATTGGGCCTCTTCCAATCTGTTGAGACCTCTGAAGTTATCCAAGGCGGCTTGAATTCTGGCGACCAGATCATCTTCGGCCAGCCGGATTTGCCGTTGGATCTTGAGCTCTTGTTCCGATGTGATCTCGCTGGTGGCGAAGGTCATAGCGGGTTCTCCCAGAAATGATGATGGAACGGACTGCAAACTTCGATTTGGCCGAATCCTTCAGCAGTGCGTTCGCCAATCCCCCAGTATTCCATCTCCGCCAAAATCGGGATCCAACGCTCCAGTTGCGTGGTGCTCAGCAGAAAGACACTGCCCTGCGTGGTTACCAATTCTACATCTTTGAACAGACCCCAGGCAGCGTTCCAGCCGGAAACATAGGCGTAGCTGCTGAAGGCCAGCTCCAAAGCCAGGGATCCATCTTCGCAGTTGGCCTCCTCCTGGAGCATCGGCGGCGTGAGCACCGTGGTGCGTTGCCAGCGCTCCTTGAGGATGGCCCCCGACTGCAGCCCGATGGAGAAGTACTGCCGCTCCGGCGGCAAGGGCTGCCAGGGATCCCCAAACACCTGCCATTGTTGCCAGCGCTGCCGCAGCTTTTGGTTAAAGGCTGCCACCCGCTCAGCCAGGGAGGGCTTCGGGGCCCTCAGGTGTCGAGCGGCAAGGCTGACCCGGCCCAGCCCCCGCGACACCCCCCCTCCCAAGGACAAGCGGCGGGCGTGGGTGTTGAGGTAGCCGGCGAGGGCTGCCGCCAGCTCGCGATCCTGCAGATAGATGTGGCCGCTGAAGAGGGAAGGCTGCAAGCTCCCATCTCGCCCGGCCCGGCCCTCGTTGATCACCTCCAGGCTGTAGAGGATCTGGTCGGCGGCGGTGGCGCGGCGGCGGTTGATCCCCACCCGCGTGAGCAGGCGCTTGGACACGGCCACCCTTCGGTAGCGGGATCCCTCCTCCTGGCTGTAAAAGCCGCCGAAGGGCTCCACCCTGCCCCCGGAGCCATCCGGCTCTGCCGGATCAAAGGGGATCCCCAGCCGCTGCGAGCAGAAGCGATCCAGCAGTGTGTCGAACACCCCCGTTTTGCCCGCCTCTGAGCGGAAGCCGGGGTTGTTTTTGGAGCTAAAGGCCGTGGCCGGCAAAACCCGGCTGCCGGATCCCGGATAAGCATGGGTAAACACCGCCGCACGGGCCTCCGTGAACAGGGCGGCCAGATCTCCTGTCAGGGCCTCGCCGGGGCGGTGCCGGCTTTGGCGGAGCAGGAGGTCGGCCAAGGCCCCCCGGATCACGCTGCCGGGAATGAAGTCCTGGGCCTCGCTGATGGAGCCGCCCGGCTTTTGCCGACCGATGGCCAGGGGAGACTCGGCAGTGAGCGTGAGTTCAATGGCCTCCATCAGCTCCCTCCTCCGGCCAAAAAGGCCCAATCTGCGTCATTCGGCTGCAGGGCAGCTAGAGACTGGGGATCCCAGTGCAGCCAGCCCAAACCTGCGGATTTGCTGCCCCCCAGCGCGATCAGGTGGTGCAGGGCCGCCAACAGGAGAGTTTTGCCCCAGGAAGGGCAATCGGGCAAAAGCTGCAGGGATCCGGAAAAAGTCAGCTCAGCCGCGGGAGAGGTCTCAATGAGGTAGAGCCGCTGATCCTCGGCGGTGCGGCGGCGGCGGTTGAGGGTGACCCCAGGGCGAAGGGTTGGTTCCAGAGCTGCTGGCGGCACCTCGCAGACGAGATCCTCCACCCACAGGCGGGAAGGCAGGGCCGGATTGCCGAAGATCTGGCAGATCAAGCAGTGGGATCCCCGATAGCCCTCGACCTGGTACTCGGGGCGGTCGAAGTTGCCCTCGTTGCCCTCCCGCTGCGGACACATGCGCTCTGGGTCGGGAGAGCGGCAAATGGCCCAGCCCAGGCCGCGGGCCAGTTTTTCGCATTCGTGGCGCAGCCGCCCCTTCAGTTGGGAGCCGGGAATGATCAGCCTGCCGAAGGCATCTTTGAGCAGGGGCTTGTCCGCCAAGGAGCCGCTGGAGCCGCCGGATCCCACCGCCAGAGCCGAGGCGAGGGTGGCCTTCAAAGGGATAGAGGTGCTCGTTTGGGGCAGCTCTGCCAGCCGAACCATCACTTCACCTCCACAGGAACGGGCCGGCCCTCGGCCTGGGGCTGTTTTTGGACAAAAGCGTACAGATCCACCAGATCCCGCCAGATGGTCTCGTAGGTGGGTTCCCCCTCCGCCGCCACGTACATCCAGGGGGGAAGGTGGCCGTCGTTGGTTTTGGCCTTGCACCAGGTGCGTTCAAAGGCCTCGATCAGCGGCTGCCCTTTTTGGCCCAGCCGGGTGCGGAAGTAGAGGTAGTTGAGGGTGGCGGTGCGCTTGCCTTTTTCCAAAAAGCCGCGGATTTGGTAGAGCTGGGAGCGGGGAAAATCCGCCGCCTGCAAAGCTTGCACCGTTCTCAGCAGCCCACGGATCTCCGGGACGGTGTAGGGGCCGGCGTAGAGCTTGAGGAGGTGGCCGTTCTGGCGATTCTCCAGGGCCTGCTGGCGAAAATCCTGGATGCTGGAGGCGATCAAAGTCACCGATTTCAAAGAGAGAAAGTCGATGGTGGCCACCGAAAAGTCTTGATCGCGGGGCTTCAGCTTTTTGGCGCGGCTTTTGGCAGATTTCAACAGTTGTTCGGTCAGCCTTTCGGCATAGTAGATGGGGGTGTCTTCCGAGGCAAACAGCACGCCTGCCGAGGTGGAGAGCCGACAGAGCTGGTCTGGGCTGTCGGCCGGGTAGCGGTGCGGCACCTGGCCGAGGGAGCGGGCGGCGTAGGTGGCCGATTTGGCCAGCAGGATCTGCTCGAACTGCTCACAAAAGGTGGCGGCAATGTCCAGGGCCTTGTGGGCTGGCACCACCATCAGCACATCGTCCCCGCCGATGGTCAGGATCTCGAAGGGGTGGATCCACTCGCCGTTGCGGTCTCTGCCGCTTTCCGGATCCGGCGGCAGGCCCCGCAGCCGGTGCGCCTGCAGGTGCTGGGCAAGGGCGCGGTAAACGGCTTGTTCCGTGGCCTCGGAAACGTCGCGGCTAAATTGCCGGTAGGCCTCTGGGGTTTGGATCTGCTGCACGTAGCCGCCCATGTTGTTGCCGTCGGCGTAGAGGTAGGCCACAAAGCCCTGGCTGGCGTTGGCCACTTCCCGCAGCGATTGCGCCTCGCCGATCCCCTGGCCGGATCCCGCGCAGGGCTGCAAATAGCGCTCCCGGTAGGGCTCGCCGGCGGGAGAGTCGAGGAAGCGGGCAAATCGCGTTACCCAGCTTTCCACAAAGCCGGGATCCCAGGCGGGGAATTTGCGGAACCACCCCTGCTGGCCTGTCTCCAGGCGCTTGGCCTGGCGGCCCACCAGCGCTTTGCGGGCTGTGGCCTCCGATAGCCAGGGCTGACCTGGCAGGTCGGCTTTGGCCAGGGCCGGGCGGCGGTCGGTGCTGTCGCGGCGCAGGTAGGGGTGGGTTTCAAAACAGGCGGGATGGGCGCGGCTGGGACGACCGGGATCCGGATTGCCGTTGCGGCGGTGCTGGAAGCGGGCAGCCAGGTGGCCCACCAGCTCGTTGAAACTTTTGCGGGCCTGGAAGCTGGCTTCGCTGCAATCTCCAAAGTAGGCCCTCACCAGAGGGTGGGCCTGGTGTTGGGCCAGCCAGTCCAGCCAGGGGGTGCGCTCGATGGGATCCCGCAGCAGGCCGTAGCGCAGCTCCAGCAGCCGAAAGGCGGATCCCACGGCACAGGCGTTGGCGGTGAGGGTTTCTTCGGTGTAGCGGCGCTCGATGGCCTCGCAGAGGTCGTCCACATAGGCCGCCGGACAGAAGGCCAAGAGGTTGCCGCCGGTGGAGTAGATGAGGAGCTCCGGAATGAGAGCCTGCGCCAAAGCCGGGTAGTGCTGCTGCAGCCAGGGCCGAACCCGCCGGTTCACGTAGGCCTCCAGCTCTGCTTGAGACTCCTTCCCCAAGGCTTTCCACCCCAAGTAGGTTTGCTCGGGATCCCCAAAAAAGGCGGGCAGATCCACCAGGTTAATGCGATCCAACAGGGCCGAGGCGCCGCGAATTTCCGGCAGTTTGGCGGACTCGAAGACGTAGCCCTTGATCTTGGTAGCCCCCCCGTAAACCAAGCCGATGCGGCTGGTCTGCCGCCACAGCTCCGGATAGCGCGATTGCAACTCTGCCAAGGTTTTGGGAAAGGTTGTGGCCGCCACGCTCTCCTGAAATTGGCGCACCTGCGCCCAGAGGGGCTGCAGCGCCTCCGGGATCCCGGCTGCGTCGTCGGTGCGGATGGCTGCGCACATCTGCTGCAGAATCGGCAAGGGAAATTGGGGATCCCGCCCTTCTCCCCAGGCCAGGCACCAGGCCAAGGCGATGGGCACGGGGGAGGCAGAGGAGGTAGCGGTCATGGGCAACACCTGGCAAAAAAGATATAGAACGCAGCTGCTGTGCTGGCGGGCAAATCCGGCCCTGACTTTTGACTGGAGCGATCCTTGAACTTCACAAATCCTTCATCAAAACCAAAGGCGCTTCAAAAAGACGGCGTCGGCAATAGCAGCCACGCGGGCAGAGAATCGCAGCCGACAGAGAGAGGCCATGGCAGTGACTGATGGTTGCATTTTGCAGTTCCAGACTGGGAGACAGTATAGGCCGATTTGGATTCATTGCCAACAGATTCAAGACTTTTTTCGGTTGGCCCAGCCAGCGATTTAAAGGTAAAGCAAATTGGAAGGGATCCCTTCTCAAATCCTCTCAAAGGAAAAGTGGCTCTAGGTTGATTTTGGATAGGGGCTGCTATTGACTGGGGATGAGCAGAAATGGGATGGGCCTATGCTGACCAAGTTGAGTTTTTCAGAGCCACCCGTCGCCGGAGCAGAAAACAGCAAGTGGCCGGCGGGATCCGAGCTGGTGGGGATCGCCCTGGAAGTGCAGGCCCCTCAGCCCTACCTGTTGGATCCCCACTATGCTAAGGGGCTGCACGCCTGGTTTTTGGGCGAGGTGCAGCAGATGGATCCGCAGCTATCTGCCTATTTGCACGACGGAGAATCGGAAAAACCCTTTACCCTCTCCCGGCTGATGGGGCCCTTCCGCGAGCAGGGGGGGCGACTGCTGATCCCGCCCCAGATCCCCTTCCGCTGGTCGATCACCGCCCTCAACCCCCAAGTGGTGGAGTGGCTGCGGGAATGGTGCCGACGGCTGCCCCCCTGGCTGGAGTTGCGCGGATCCCCGCTGCAGATTCTGGGATGGAAGGTCTCAGCCCCCCCGCGCACCTATCGTCAACTGCTGGAGCAGCCCCTTGTCCGTCGCTCCTGGAGCCTCTCTTTCATCTCGCCCACCAGCTTTCGCCACCGCGGCCACCATTTGCCGCTGCCGGTGCCTCGCAACCTGTTCCACAGCTATTTGCGCCGTTGGAACGATTTTTCCGGCCTGCCCATCGAGGTAGAACCTTTTCTGGATTGGGTGGATGGGGAAGTGGTCATCCAGCGGCACCGGCTGGAATCGGTCAAAACCACCGCCGGCCGCCAGGGATCCGTGACGGGCTTCGTTGGCTGTGTACAGTTGGCGGTCTCCACCCGCGCGTCTGAACTGTTGCAGCAGCAGCTCCAGGCCCTGATCCACTTCGCCCCCTACTGCGGCACCGGCCACAAAACCCCCTTTGGGCTGGGGCAAACCCGCCTCGGTTGGCTGGCCGAAGAGCTGCCCGCCACCCCCGTCCTTTGCCGGGAAGAGCAACTGGCCCGGCGCATCGAGGAGCTGAGCGCCCTCTTTCTCAGCCAGCGGCAACGACAAGGGGGATCCCGCGCCGAAAAAACTGCCCAACTGTGGGCGACGATCCTGGCCCGCCGCGAAGGTGGAGAGAGCTTACAACAGATCGCCGCTGATTTGGAGATGCCCTACGAGACGGTGAAGACCTATGCCAAGCTGGCCCGCCGCTCTCTCCAGTCTGGATCCTAGGACTACTCGTCGAGCAGTCTTCCCTAGATGACTTGAGGTACTTTGTTGAGCCTGATACATTCACGCTGAACTCTCCTGAACATGGTTCAGGAAAGAAGCGATCGCA
>NZ_JANSHO010000055.1:0-3535 GCF_047502635.1 Synechococcus sp. RC10B2 | reverse complement strand
TCTATTTCAAAACGAAGCGATGGGCAAGCTATGGTGAGCTTTGTGCTGAGATGGCGAGAACCCAAAACAAGCACTTCATCGCAATGTATGTTTCCGCCGCACAACAGACCTGTAAGTCTGTAGCTGAGGCACTCAGTAGCTTTAAGAAAAAGCTGAGGCTCTCCTGGCAAGAAGGAATGAGTTTAAGACCAAACCTGCCGCGGCCTTCAGGAACTGTCTAGAGGCGCTTTGACAACGCCGTTACGGGTTCTTTTGTGGACTGCGTAAGAATCCCCCGCCTTTAGGCGCTGGGAGTGTCAATGGATCCCATCTCTTCAACAGCAGCACCTATGGATCCCTGTCTGATCCCCGTCAAGCTTCCCCACGGCTCCTACGACATTCTCATCCAGTCCCCCGAAGGCTCCGGCGGCCACAGCCTTATCCAGTTGGGATCCCAACTGCAAGCCAGGGGACTTTCGGGCAAGGCGCTGGTGGTGAGCCACCCCGGCATTGCCAAGCATTTTGGCGAAAAGTTGATGCAAGGGTTGCAACAAGCGGGGTTTGCTGCCCGTCTTTTTCTGTTGCCCGCCGGCGAGCGCTACAAAACCCTGCGCTCGGTGGCCAAGATCTACGATGCTGCCTTGAGCTTTGGCCTGGAGCGCTCTTCCACCCTCGTGGCCCTGGGAGGGGGGGTCATTGGGGATATGGTGGGGTTTGCCGCCGCCACTTGGCTGCGCGGGATCCCGTTTGTCCAGGTGCCCACTTCGCTTTTGGCCATGGTGGATGCGGCCATCGGCGGCAAGACCGGCGTCAACCATCCTGGCGGGAAAAACCTCATCGGCGCCTTCTACCAGCCGCGCCTGGTGTGGATCGACCCAACGCTGTTGCAGACCCTGCCCCGGCGGGAATTTACCTCGGCCCTGGCGGAAGTCATCAAATACGGCGTCATCCAGGCTGCCGACCTATTTGAGTTTTTGCAAGACCGGCCCAGGCTGAGGCGCTACGCCGATTTTGCCCCTGCGGATCTGCACTATCTGCTGCGGCGCTGTGCCGAGTGCAAAGCCTGGGTGGTGCAACAGGACGAGCGGGAAGGGGGCCTGCGGGCCATCTTGAACTACGGCCATACCCTCGGCCATGCCCTGGAAACCGTTACCGGCTACCGCCGCTACCTGCACGGGGAGGCGGTGGCCATTGGCATGGTGGCTGCGGGGGAGATCGCCCGTCGCCTGGGGTGGTGGAGCGCGGCTGAGGCCGAGCGGCAGCGACGCCTTATCGAAAGGGCAGGGCTGCCCAGCCACTGGCCCGCCGGGATCCCTTGGGAGGCGGTGCTGCAGGCGCTGCAGGCGGACAAAAAAGTCAAGCAAGGGCGGATCCGCTTCGTTCTGCCCCGCCGGATTGGCCAAGCGGAGCTGACCGATCAAGTCGAGCTGGCGGATGTGCAGGCCGCTCTGGCGGCGATGACGGCAACCTCTTGAGCCCTAGAATTAGGAAAAGCTGAGGACAAGAAAGCATGGGACGGCAACAACGGGTAGCCATCCTAGGGGCCACAGGAGCCGTAGGAGTGGAGCTGCTGAAGCTGCTGGAAGAGCGCCGCTTTCCGGTGGCAGAGCTGAAGCTGTTGGCCTCGCCCCGCTCGGCGGGCACCTACTTGACCTTCAAGGGAGAACGGATCCCGGTGGAGCCGGTTGCAGAAGCGTCCTTTCGGGGTCTGGACCTGGTCTTGGCCTCTGCCGGGGCAAGTGTTTCCAAAACTTGGGCCAAGACCATCGTCGAGGCGGGGGCGGTGCTGATTGACAACTCCAGCGCCTTTCGCCTGGATCCCAATGTTCCGCTGGTGGTGCCGGAGGTCAACCCCCAGGAAGCCTTCCGTCACCAAGGGATCATTGCCAATCCCAACTGCACCACCATCCTAATGTGCGTGGCCATCTACCCCCTGCATCGCCACATCCCCCTGCGCCGCGTGGTGGCCGCCACCTATCAATCGGCCAGTGGGGCCGGGGCCCGCGCCATGGTGGAGCTGCAAGAGCAAACCCGCGCCTACCTCCAGGGGCAGCCGTTGCAGCCCCAGGTGTTCCCTTACCCCATTGCCTTCAACCTCTTCCTCCACAACAGCCCCCTGCAAGAGAACGGCTACTGCCAGGAAGAGATGAAAATGGTCAACGAATCCCGCAAGATTATGGGATCCCCCAACCTGCGGCTGACAGCTACCTGTGTGCGGGTGCCGGTGCTACGTACCCACGCCGAGGCCCTCAACCTGGAGTTTGAACAGCCCTTCCCTGTGGAAAAAGCCCGGCAAATCCTGGCCCAGGCCCCTGGGGTGGTGCTCATTGAAGATTGGCAGCAGAACCGCTTTCCCATGCCCATCGACGTGGCCGGCAGGGATGAAGTGGCGGTGGGCCGCATCCGCCAGGACATCTCCGAGCCCAAGGCCCTGGAGCTGTGGCTGTGCGGGGATCAAATCCGCAAAGGTGCGGCCCTCAACGCCCTTCAAATTGCCGAGCTGCTTTTGAAGGACTAATTCACTACAACTGTCCAGGTTACCGGGCTTCAACTGTCCAGGTTACTGGCCCCGCTGTAACAGAGGGAGCACCAGCGCTGTTGTTCAACGTCACCGGGGAGTTGGTGTAGTTGTAGTTGCCGGGTGAGTCCGTAACTGCGAATGGGACTTGGACAGGGATGGTCACTGTGCAAGTTTGTCCTGGGGCTACTTGTCCTCCGGTGAATTGAATGGTGTTCACACCCACCATGGTCATGAGGTTAGCTCCAGCACCACAGGAAGCAGGTAAGGGAGGAGGTGCACCAGGCCCTACGGTTAAAGGAGGCGGCCCTCCCGGCAAGCGGTGGTTAAAGGCCAAGCCCGTCAATGGAATGGCTGCGTTGTTGATGATGGTAAACGTCAAAGTTCCGGTGCCGGTAACGGGACGTGGGCCGATTGGGCCAAGCGGGTTGGGATTAAATTCCATGGTAAAGGTGGGAGCTGGCACCGTTACCGTTAGGCTGATAGCCGCAGCGGTGGCATTAAGCGATTGGTTGCTGCTCAGGTTTACCGCGGAGCTGGTCAGGGATCCCGGTCTCGTGGCTGTAACCTGAAGATCCAGGCTGATGGTGCAGCTAGCGTTGGCTGCCAATGAGCCGTTGACCAACGAGATGGAAGTGGTTGCTGGTGGAGCTATCACCGTCCCCCCACAGCCATTGTTCAGGTTATTGGGATTGGCAATGACCAAACCGTTAGGCAAGTCGTCGGAAAAAGCTAGACCAGTCAGGGGCAGGGCAGCGGTGTTGGTAATCCTGTAGGTCAGAGTTGTTTTGGGATTAGGGTCAGCAGCAGCCAGCGAGACCGAGGTAGGATTAAATGCCTTGCTAAAAGTCGGGGCACCCGGCGTAGGTGTCGGAGTCGGCGTAGGCGTTGGAGTCGGCGTAGGTGTCGGTGTAGGCACTATCGTCCCACCGCTTCCGCCGCCACCGCAGCCGGCTAGCCCTAAGCAAACTCCGCCCAGACTTAGAGTTACAGCCTTTTAATTTAAAATAGGGTACAGGTATTCAAGAGGAAGGAGAG
>NZ_JANSHO010000054.1:0-92746 GCF_047502635.1 Synechococcus sp. RC10B2 | reverse complement strand
TGCGATCGCTTCTTTCCTGAACCATGTTCAGGAGAGTTCAGCGTGAATGTATCAGCTTGGACAAACCAAATTCTGTCCCCCTAGGAGAGGGGCTGGAGGTGAGAGAGCTTAGGATAGCTACAGATTAGAGCAATCAAAACTATGAAGTCTGCTGCTCGCCTAGCTTGTCTGCTTGCCGGACTGATCCTAGGAGCGGGGATCCCCGTCATTGCTCCCGCCCCCGCCCTTCCCGTTGCCCAAGCCGGTTTCCGGCCCTATCTCAATGCCCGTTTCGGCTACCGCATCGACTACCCGGCAGACTTTATCCCGCAAGGGGAATCCGACAATGGCGACGGCCAAGTGTTCCTCGGTCAAGACGGGGCTGAGCTGCGCGTTTGGGGTGGGTACAACATTTTTCAAGCAACGCCCGCCAGCGCCCTGCAGGAAGAACTTCGCCGCAGCCGGGAAAACCAGCGCCAGGTTACTTACCAAACCGTTGGCCGGGATTTCTTCGTGGTCTCCGGCTACGAGGACTTTGGCCAGCGGATTTTCTATCTCAAAAAAATCGTCCGTCCTTCCCTGCAGGCTGGCTTTGAATTCGTGTATCCGGCCAACCGGCGCGAGCGCTATGACCGAGATGTGGAAGCTATAGCCCGTTCCCTGCGCCTTGCCAATCCCTGAGCTAGACCCAAGTTGGGGCATGATCGTAGGGATCCCTGGCAAAACCCCATGGCCGAGAGACCGCTGGACAATTGGCTGCGGGAACGGATGCAAGCCGTTGGCCTCTCCTCTTGGCAGGCTCTGCAAGCCCGGGCGGGGATCAGCCGCCGCGCCCTCGATCAGGTGCGCCAAGGGCAGTGGGGATCCCTGCGCCTGGAGCAACTGCAGAAGCTGGCTGCCGCTTTAGAGTGGGAGTTGGGATCCCTGCTTGGCGGTGGCGACCCTAGTCCAAGGGGCTCGAACACTGCAGAAGCGATCTTTTCCCTGCTGCAGCCGCTGCTGACCAGCTACCCCACCGTCCGCGAGATTGCCCGGCGCAAGCCCGATTGGCCGGCCCAAAACGTGACGGCCCTCTTCCGGTCGCTGGATGCCCTGCTGCAGCAGTGGGGGTATGAAGCCATCGGCAGCCCTCTTGAGTCCGTCCCCTTCGACCCGCAACTGCACCAGCCGGATCAGCCGGACATTCGGCCAGGGGATCCCGTCTACATCCGCTTTGTCGGCTACCGCCGGAAAGACTACATCCTCTGCCCGGCCAAAGTCAGCCGCTCGCTGCCCGGAGGATTGAGCTGATGGCACCTGTCCCCAAAGCAACGCTGGCTATCGATTTCGGCACCAGCAATACTGTGGTGGCAGTTTGGGATCCCGTCCAAGAAGCGCCCCGCCTGCTCAGCTTTCCCGGCCTTTCCCGCCCGGGCTACTCGGCCATTCCCAGCCTGGTCTATGTCAAGGGAAAAGGCCAGCTCTTGGTGGGGGAAACGGTGCGGGCCGGGCGTTGGGGGGCAGTGGAGCCGCAGCGGCTGTTTCAGGGCTTCAAGCGGGATCTGGTGGCGGAGTTTGTCCCCCCACCGCGGATTCTCGATGGGGAGCGCTACGACGCCGAGAGGGTGGCTCAGGCTTTTTTGCAGGCGGTGATGGAAGCCGTCCAGCAAGAATACCTGCAGCCGCAACAGGTGGTGTTTACCGCTCCCGTCGGCTCCTTTGAGCGCTACTTGAACTGGCTGCGGGGGGTGGCCGGGGATCCCGTTCAAATTGTGGACGAGGCCACTGCCGCTGCCCTGGGCTATGCGGTCGGCCAGCCGGGATCCGTGGTGCTGGTGGTGGATTTCGGCGGCGGCACCCTGGATCTCAGCCTGGTGCGCACCCTTGCCCCCCAGCCGGGCAACCCCGTCCTCAAGGCAGAGGTGATCGCCAAGGCCGACGCCTACGTGGGCGGGGTGGATATCGACATCTGGATAGCCGAATACCTGCTGGGGCAACTGGGGCTGAGCCGGCAGCAGCTGGGGGCCCTGAGCTGGATGACGCTTTTGGAGCAGGCAGAACAGCTCAAGATCGCCCTTTCTGCCCAGCCGGAGGCTGTGGGCAGTTGGTTCGACGACGAGACTCTAACTGCCTATGAGCTGCGCTTGAATCGGCAGGCGCTGGAGGAGATTTTAGAAACCCACCAGCTCCTCGACCAGATCCGCCAGTGCCTAGACGAGGTGCTGCTCAGCGCCCAGGCAAGGGGGTTGGCCAAAAGCCAAATTGAGCAAGTGCTTCTGGTGGGAGGGAGCTCCCAACTGCCGGCAGTCCAAGAGCTGCTCCGCTCCTACTTCGGCAAAAAGAAAGTCCGCTGCGAACGCCCCTTCGATGCCGTGGCCCTGGGCGCCCTGCAGGTGGGCTGCCAGGTGAAGCTGGAGGATCGCCTCCACCACAGCTACGCCATCCGTCTCTGGGATCCCTGGCAAAAAAGTTACATCTACTATCCCCTCTTCGAGCGGGGCAGCCCCTACCCTTGCCGACGCTCCGAGCCCTTGATCTTGCAGGTGGCCAACGACGGCCAGACCGAAATTCGACTCGATGTGGGGGAAGTGGCCCAGGTGGCCCAGGCCGAGGTGGTCTATGACGAGCTGGGGCGCATGAGCAGCCGCCAACTTACCCGACAAACCGATTTTCGATCCCTGGGTGCTGAGCCGGCTTGTCTGGCCCGCCTGCAGCCCCCAGGTCGGGCAGGAGAAGATCGCCTCAAGGTGGAATTTGCCGTCGATGCCTCGCGGCGGCTGTTGGCCACTATCTTCGACTTGCAAACCCAGCAGCTTTTGGTAGAAGCCCAGCCCGTAGCCACCCTGAGTTAGAGAAAGGCACTCAGCTTCTTTATCGCGCCAAAACCCAAACAGTGCCGCCTGGCCCTTCTCCCCCCTGGGAGAGGGGCTGGGGGTAGTCGCAATGGCAGCGTGGAGCGCTTGGGCGGATCCCTTGTTGAACAATCGCCTATTTTGCTGTAAAGCGCGGGGGAAAAGTCTTAAGCTCATCCAGAATGACTGTATATCCCCTGCAGTGGCTTTGTAATGACTTGACAGATATAGTCATTTCAAATAGATGCAACGTTTCTCTACGTCGTTATTGCTACGCAACGCTGTCGCGAAGGCGCCGGCAGCGCGAAGCACTATCTCTAGCTCCCCTCTCCCCCTGGGAGAGGGGCTGGGGGTGAGGGCCGACTCCCCTGAGCTCAATCTCTCAAGAATTAGAAACGACTGGCCCTACTGCTGACAGGTAAACTAGCTTCCCGTCGTAGAACAGCGCTGAGCCTTGGTCGCCTTGCTGCGAGTCTGCCCGGTACTCCTGACCTTCGCCCACAGTCGTTACCGCTTCCCAAGGCCATTGGGTTATGTTGGCCCAGTATTTGAGAACATCCTCAGAGGTGGCCTTGGCTCGTGAGGGGGCTGCTCGCAGGGCCTCGATGGCCAGACCGGCTACCAGGCGGGACCACAACCGGCTGCAAATCTGCGCCGTTCCGAAGAGATCCAGCGAGCGCACACGACCGTCTATAGCGATGGCTAGGCCAGTTGCTCCCTTGACATAGCTGATGTCTTCGCGGAACCCTTTCAGCTCCTCCTCGTAGGCTGCATAGGCAATCAGCAAGGGCGGCAGTAGGGGAGCTAACCTCAAGCCTGAGGTGAAGACGGGCAACGTTGACACTCCCACCGCCTAAAGGCGGGGGATTCTTACGCAGTCCACAAAAGAACCCGTAACGGCGTTGTCAAAGCGCCTCTAGACAGTTCCTGAAGGCAAAGCCCCAAGGTTCTGCTGACTTTCTTAAGCAGGTTGGCGGCAGCATTTGCCTCAGCGTTGACCAACCACCCCTTTGCCGTTTGGTACAGGCCCCGCTTGACACGCCTTCCAGAGGGTCTCCACCCGTCGGGTTTTTCACCATAACTAGGTAGCTCATCTCCATCTAGGAAGCTTGCCTGCGAGCTGTACGCCTCCTCTACCTCAATAAACTCCATGCCATAATGCTGACATAATTGCGCAATACGCTCCTTGAACCGACCTGTTGGAATGAAAACAAAGTTTTGGTTAAAACCGCATTCTTGTTTTTGTTCTTTGTTCCAACCTAAGTAAGCGATAGTGCGAGAGGAAAGTCAACGGTACAATCACTACAACCATGGTGTGGGGCTAGCGGTTGTTTATCTTATTTTTTGGCCAAAGAGTAAGGAAAGAGGTCTTGGTGGGAGAAGTCAGGAAGAGGTTGTTTGAGCTATGAAACTATATCAACGACCCCCATCATGGGTAAGCGACTAAAGTGGCTAGCGGGCTTTTCCGCCCTGCACTAAAGTGCGGGGCTACCCAGCTATCCTTTTGTGTTAGTGTCTGGGAGGTTGCCAGGAGGAGGGGCAATGCAAACCGGAGCAGAAGCTCAAGTCCAACAGCGAAAAAAGGAGGCAGGATCCTGGAGAGACATTCGGCTGTTGGTATTGGACATCGACGGCACGATTGCCGGGCCTTCCAACCAGGTTTCGGAGCCGGTGCGGCAGGCCATTCAAAAAGCCAAGGCGGCAGGCGTGCGGGTAGCCATTGCTACAGGTCGGATGCATCGCTCTGCTGAGCGGTTTCACTACGCCATTGGGGCCGATATGCCCCTCTGCAGCTATCAGGGGGCGCTCATTCGCGATCCCGACAGCCAAAAGACCTTGAAGCATTGGAGCCTGGACTGGTCGCTGGCGGAGGAGCTGCTGCAGGTGCTGCAGGATCAGCCGGTGGGGGTGCACCTCTACATCGACGATCAGCTCTATTTGCGGGAGCTCAGCCCCCTCAGCCAAGCCTATGCCGAGCGCTCCCAGGTGCCGTTCCAGATGCTCTCCCCCGCCCAACACGGGAAAAGCCCCACCAAGATCCTGGCTGTTTCGGAGGATACGGAGTTTCTGCAGCAACTCCAGGGATCCCTGCGGCAGCGGTATTCTCCTGAGCAGATCTACCTCACCCGCTCGGAGCCGATTTTTTTGGAGGCCACCCATGCGGCGGTGAACAAGGGCAATGCCGTTCGTTTTCTGGCGGAAGAGCTGCTGGGGGTGTCGGCGGATCAGGTGATGGCCATCGGCGATGGCGACAACGACATCGAGATGCTCCAGTATGCGGGGATCGGGGTAGCCATGGGGAACGCCTCGCCGGCTCTGCTGCCCCACGCTGATTGGGTTGCTCCCCCCGTCACCGAAGATGGGGTGGCGGTGGCCATTGAGACCTTTATCCTCGGCTAGTTGCGGATGCAATGGTGAGCTTGGCAGATTCTCCTTTTCCCCAAGTCACGTTGCGTCCAGAACAGCAACGGGCATTGGCGTATCGGTCGGGGCCTCTGGGGATCGCGGCAGTTCCGGGGAGCGGCAAGACGTTTATCCTGGAGCTGCTAATCGCCGATCTCATCCTGAATCGCGGCGTTCCACCGGAGCGCATTGGGGTGTTCACCTACATGCGTTCGGCGCGAAGCAATTTGATCAACCGCATCAACCAACGCCTGCAACAGGCGGGCTATCCGGATCGCTTTACCCAAGCCTTCACCTTGCACTCGCTGGCGCTGCGGGTGTTGCGGGAGGTTCCCGGCCCTTGGGAAGAGCTGTCCATCCTGGAGGAATATGAACAGGAGCGCCTGCTCAGCCGTCTCTGCCGCGCCTGGCTCGCCCACCACACCCACCTCTGGGAGCCCTTGATCCCTGCCGAGAAGCCCCACAAGGTGGTCCGAAACCGGCTGCGGTTTCGACGCAGCTTCCAGCAGATGGTGCGGGCGGTGATCAGCACGGCCAAGAATCTGCGTCTGGGGCCGGAGGCGATCCCCACAACTACTCAGGGCTATCTGGGCTGGGCGGCCCCCATCTATGCTGCCTACCAAGCGGAGCTGCGTCGCCTGGGCAAGCTGGACTACGACGACCTGGGCTGGCAGGCAGTGGAGCTAATCGAGCGCGACCCGGCCCTGCGGCAGCAGGTGCAAAATTGGTACGACTACCTATTCGAGGACGAGGCCCAGGACAGCTCCCCCCTCCAAGAAGAGCTGCTGCGGCTGCTCAGCCAGCGCACCGGCAACCTGGTACGGGTCGGGGATCCCAACCAAAGCATCATGGGCACCTTCACCACCGCCGAGCCGCGGCTGTTTCGCGCCTTTTGTCAGGCCAATCCCCAGGTGACGTTGAAAGAGTCCAGCCGCAGCGCCCCCCAGATCCTGGAGTTGGCCAACCGCCTGGTGGACTGGGTGAACCAGAAGCACCCCATCCCAGCCCTGCGCACCGCCCTGGCTCCCCAGCACATTTGCCCGGCCAGCGCTGGCGGCCTAAATCCCCCGGCCAGCGAAGGGGAGGTGGTGTTTCGCCGGGTAGTCGGATCCCCGGAGCAGGAGCTGCAGGAGGTGACGCGGTGGGCCCTGGCAGCCGCCCAGGCTTTTCCCGACCAGACGGTGGCCATTCTGGTCACCACCAACGAGCTGGGGGGCAAGGCCCTCGACTACCTGCGGGAACTGGGGGCAGAGCAGGTGATCGATCTGTTGCGGGGCAACCCCAGCCAGCGGCGGGTGTTGCTGCAACTCAAGGGAATCATCGACTGGTTGGCCCAGCCCATTTCCTCTGCCCGCTTGGCCGCTGCTGTGGATCACCTGGCCGACTGGGCCGGGATCCCGCGCCTGGAGCTGGGGCCGATGCTGGACTGGATCCGCGCCTCGCTGCCGGAGCGGCTGCTATTTCCCCAGTTTGGGGAAGCCCCCACTTTGCCGGATAGCCCCTCTTGGCAAAACTTGGGCAGGCTGCTGCGCATCCTTGCCGGTTGGCTGCGGGCCGGGCGCTCCCCTTGGCCGGAGGTGCTCAATGTGATTGTCCAAAGCCTCTACCGCAAGCCGGAAGAGCTGTTTGTGGGTTGCTACGTCATCGACCAGTTGGAGCAGGTGCTGGGATCCCTGCCCGAGGTCGATTGGCAGGAGATTGCCCAAGAATTGCGGGTGATTCTGGATCGCCGCCTCAACAACCTGCCCTCGGAGATCTTTGCCTTCAACCCGGAGCCGGGCAGCATCACCGTTACGACTCTGCACCGCGCCAAGGGCTTGGAATGGGATCAGGTGTTCATCCCCCAGGTGTCGGCCTACGAGTTTCCCACCTACTCTGAAGAGCGACCGGTGGGGCTGAGGTTTTTGGAGGATGTCGATATGAGAGCAGAAGCCCTGGCCCAGTTGCGGCAGCTCAGCCGCAGAAGTTGTTGGGAGCAGCAGGCCGACTCGGCCACCGAGCAAGCCTTTTTGGATCTGGCCGCAGAGCGGCTGCGGCTGCTGTACGTGGGCATCACCCGCAGCAAACGGCGGCTTACCCTCTCCGTCTCCAGCCAATCTCGCTTTGGCGAAGAGCAGAGTGCATCGTTGGTGTTTCGCGTGTTGAGCCGCCCTTGCGAGGCAAGTTGACAGCGAGGCGCCCGGGCCTCTGGTTCTTCATTGCCCCGCGGCAGGCTGCTAGCATGGCTAAGCCCGATAGCGCCGCCTTGCGCGATGGGGCAGTCGTTTAAAAACATGGGTATTCTGCAATGCAACCTCGGCGTGTTGCCCGCGAACTGGCCCTGCTGGGGGTCAACCAACTGCCGGCCACAGCGGCCAAACTGAGCGAAAAACAACTGGAGGACTTGCTGCTGGCAGCCATCCGCGCTCTGCAGGAAGAGACCCATGAAACTCTCTCCACAGCGGCGGCGGAGATCCAGCGCAGCGATCGCCTGTTGCACGAGAGCGATCCCCTGTTATTGGCCGCTTCTGATGCCAAGGAAGAGGGCGGAGCTCGCTCTCTTACTGTCCGCCTTCAGCAGGCCCAACGACATCTGCAACGCTTGGAAACGGCTCTGAAGGAGGCCAACGCCGGCGACACCGTGCAGGGAGAATTGCTGGAGCTGGCCCACCAAGCCCAAGTGGCCCTCAGCAACGCCGGCCAAGCCCTGGAACACCTGGAACAGCGGCTGTACAGCGTCCGCCGCATCCTGGATGAGGTCGTTCAGTTGTCCCAAAAGGCGGTCAACCGGCTGGGAGTTGCCCTCTCCATGCCGGAGCTGTTGCACATTGCCCAAGCTCAAGAGGTACGCGCCTACGCTCTCCAACTGTTGACCGCCCTGCGCACCCATAAGGAGGCTATCGACGCCCGTTTGCAAGGGGTTTTGGTAGGCTGGCAACTGAAGCGGGTGGGGCGGATCGAGCGCGATATCCTGCGCCTGGCGGTAGTGGAAATGGAGATCCTGCGCAGCAGCCCCGACAAGGTCGCCATCAACGAAGCTGTAGAATTGGCCAAAAAATACGGGGATCCGGAGGCCGCCGCTTTTGTCAACGGGGTGCTACGGCGGGTGGTGGACAGCCGCATGGAAGCCCCTTTCGGTCGGAATCCTTCGCCAGCCGGGGATCTCAGAAGCTAGGCTCCTCACTGCCTTAGGGTGAAGGCCCTGCGTGGGGCAGATTGTTTGACCCTCCTACCGCCCAGGGGATTTTTACGCAGTCCGCAAGCGGACTCACAGAGGCGTTGTCAAGACACCTCTAGACAGTTCCTGGAGGCAAGGCCCCAAGGTTCTGCTGACTTTTCTGATCGCGTCAGCGGGACGGAGTTGTTGCAGGTTGGCTGAGACGGCAGTCTCTTCCGGACGCTTGCCACCGGTCGGGTTTTTCACCGTCTTAGGGGCTCGCCTGGGAATGGCACGCCTCGGTGATAACTATGCCATTGATGAGCAGCTAAAGTTGCTCACGGGCCTTTCCGCCCCGCACTCAAGTACGGGGCCAGCCAGCTATCCCTCTGTGTTTTCGATGGGGAAGCGGGCGATGAGATTCGAACTCACGACATCCAGCTTGGGAAGCTAGCGTTCTACCACTGAACTACGCCCGCAGGGATCCAGGCTCGACAACCTGGAGACTTTCCTAACGCATAGTTTAGCATTTCTTGGACGGGATCCCTGGTACAACAGAAGCAGCGTTCTACTTCTTTTGTTGATCCATGCCGGCCATCCTCCTGCTCTCCGGTAGTCCTGGCCCTCTTTCTCGGGAAGCCGCTGGCCCGCCACCGCGGTCGGAAGCGATTTTGCACCACGCTGCCGGGATCCTGTCCGGTCTGGGATTGACGACGGAGTTTGTCTCGGTGCGGGATTTGCCGCCAGAGGATCTGGTGCGGGTTAACTTTGAGAGCCCTCACCTCCAGCAGATTCAGGAAAAGGTGGCCCAGGCTGCCGGGATCGTCATCTCTGCTCCTGTCTATAAAGCTTCTTATCCAGGCGTGTTGAAGGCGCTGCTGGATTTGCTAGACCAGGATGCTTTTACCGGCAAGGTGATTCTCCCCATTGCCACCGGGGGAACCCTGGCCCACCTGCTGGCCATCGACTTTGCCATGAAGCCGGTGCTGGCCGTGATGGGCGCAACCCATATCTTGAAAGGGATCTACATCCTCAGCTCGCAGATCCAGTTTGAGGCCGACGGCACCCTGCGGCTGGAGGCCGACATTGAAGAACGTCTGCAAGCAGGGATCCGGGCGCTTGCCCAGGCGGTGAAATAACGATTTTTCGTTCATGCGGAAGCGCCCAGCCAACAACTGAAAGGCAACTCTCCGGTGCAGCCTTCAGGGATCCCTCAACAGCACCGTCGCAGTCACAGCGGCACTTTGTCCCAACCGGTCGAAAACCCGTAAACTGAGCAGGTAAGAGCCGGGCACCAAGTTCAAAGGGGGGCGGATGCGGAAGCGAGTAGTGCAGGACACGTTGCCGGAGACACAGTTGACCTGGGCTGCTGACAGCGTCTGCACCTCGATCCCCGACCATGACACCTGAAACGCCAGCTCCGCTGGGAGCCGCCCCGGCACCGACACCGAGACCCCAACCTCCAAAAAGCCGCCCCGGCTAACGGCGGCAGGAATGTCGCTGCTGGTGATTAGCGGCGGCAGAGGGGGGCTGGCAGTGAGCGCGGCGGCACCACAACCGACCAGAGCCACGCCCAGCAGGGCCAGCGTCAACCCCCAAGGTTTGGATCCCAGCTTGATCACAGGGCTCCCGCTTCAGAACTCCATCCCCCAAGTATAGAGGATGGAGGCAACATCTCTAGCGTTAGTTTTGGGAGAACTCAAAAATTCACGCTATAGGTGGTGTCAAGCTGGATATTTGCCCGGAGCATCTGCTAGAGTAAAGCCCATAATCTGTCGAGCAGCCGGGCTATGGAAGTGGAAGAGGAGCTGAAAGCTTTGCGGGCGCGCGTGCGCAACTTGGAGCGATCCCTAGCAGAGTCAGAGGCACTGTCATTGCAGCAGATTGAATGTACCCATCGCCTGGAACAGCAACTGCTGGAAGCGCAGGCCCAACTGCAGGAGCGGGAGCAAGCTTTGCAGGCTTGTCAAGAGGAGAAGGCGCGGCTGGAACAACGTCCTACCCTGGAAGCTTTTCAGCTCCAACAGCAGCACATTGAAGAGTTACAAAATCTTCTCTGGGAAATGGAGCGCCGACCCACGCTGGAGCACTACCAGATCCTGCAGCAACAGTTGCAGACCAGCCAAGCAGAAATCGAAACCCTGAAGGCAGAACTGCAGCGGCGCGTCGATCCGGCCCGGTTCTATCAACTGCAGCAGGAGCTCTGGGAGCTGAAACAGCAGGCCAACCAGTTGGGGGAATACGCCGTCAAGTTGCCGCAGGTACAGCTTTTACAAGCCCAATCGCAGCTCCGCATTCAAGCGCTGGAGGAAGAGAAGGCGCAGTTGCAGGCGCAAATCCAGGAGCTGGCCGCTCGGCCCTCTGCGCAGGAAATGGAAGCCCTACGGGCGGAGCTGGAGGCGGCCCACCGCCAGGCCGAGGCTGAGGGGCAGCGTCTCAAAGCCGAGCTGGAAAGCGAAAAGGCACGCCTGCAAGCCGACCTGAATGCAGCGCAGCAACGTCTTCGCGAATTGGAAGAACGCCCTTCGCAGGAGCAATGGGCAAGCTTGCAAGCGGAGCTGAACCAGTTGCGCCAACAAGCCTCTTTTGCCAAGGCCGAGCGAACCACCTTGCTGGCGGAGCTGCAGCAGAGCCAGCAGCGCCAGGCAGAACAGGCCCAGCAAATTGCCAAACTGGAGGCGGAGCTGCAGGCTCTGCGCCAAGAGCGAAAAGCCCAAGTGGATCCCAGCGGCGAGGCGGAGTCTCTGCAGACGCAGCGGCTCCTTGCTCTAGAAGAGCAAGTGCAGGCTCTCACCCGGGAGCTCGACGCCTTGCGGGCCGAACGGGATCAGCTTCTCCAAGAGCTGGCTCAGCGGCCCACCCTTGTCCAGTGGCAGGAAGTGCAGCAGCAGCTTCGGGAGCTGGCCCAGCGACCAACTCGGGAAAGCCTGGAAGAAGCCCGGCGGGCACAGGAGCTGGCGGAGGCCCATCATCTGGTTAGCCAGAAACAGATCGAGAAGCTGCAGCAGCAGGTGGCGACTTTGAAAACCGAGTGTGTGCAGGCCCACGCCTATGCCCAAACTCAGGAAAAAGAGGTGGCCCTGTTGTTGCAACGCAATCAGGAGCTGGAGGAGCAGCTAGCCGCTCTGCGGCAGTCGTCTGCGGCTCCTCCCCAAGCAGGTGTCGAGCTCAGGTCTGGCCGCCCGGCTCAGGAACGGGTTCAGGCGGCAGCTGAAGGGCCTGCTCCCTCCCCAGCGGTGGCTGCCGCCCCACCCACCAGCCGACCCACAACTGGGAGAACGCCCGCTGGTGGGATCCCACCCCTTGCCCTTGAGGAGCGGCAGGATCGGGCGGAGAAGCTGCTGAGACGCTCCGCCTTGGCGGCTGCACGGGCTGGGGGAGAAGGGGGCAGCCGCAGCCGCATCGAGTTGCCGGCTTTTGTACAGCGGCGGCCCTACTGAGGCTGCCATTCTTGCGGATCCAAGCGCTCTCCCGCCTGGAAACGGGGCCAGGCCCAGCGCAGCAGGGATCCCAACTGGGCGTGGAACCGCTCCGGCGCAAATTGCAAGGCATGGGTCCGAATCCGCTGCGGATCCCATTCCTGGCGCTCCGCCTGGCGCAGCCCTTCGACGAGGGCTTCCACCCTGGCTTCGGGGATGAGGATCCCCGTCTGGCCGTGGATGACGGTCTCGCGGGTGCCTCCCCGGTTCAGGGCGACCACAGGACGACCACAGGCTTGCGCCTCCACCGCCACCAGGCCAAAATCCTCTTCCCAGGGAAACAGCAGCAGCCGGCAATTGGCCAGCAGCTCCTGCAGGCGGTCTTGGGGCTGGTGGGGCAAAAACTCCACTTGCGGCCCTGCCAGTTGCTTCAGTCGCGGCAGCTCCGGCCCTTCCCCCACCACTACCAGGCGGCGGCCCAGCTGCTTACAGGCAGCGATCGCCAAATCCACCCGCTTGTAGGGCACCAGCCGGCCCACCACCAGGTCGTAGTCGGCTTGGGGATGGGTTACCGGCTCAAACCCCTGCAGCGGCACCGGCGGATAGATAACCACAGCCTCGCGGCGGTAGAGCTTGGCCAGGCGCCGGCGGATGTGCTGCGAGTTGGCAATCAATAGGTCTGGCCGCTGGGCTGCCACAAAGTCCCACTGGCGCAGGCGGTGCAACAGCCAGCGGCTGAGGGCGGCAAGCGGGCGGATCCCCGTCAACCCCTCCCGCTCCAGATAGAGCTCCTGGTTTTCCCAGAGGTAACGGGGCGGGCTGTGGATGTAGCTAAGGTGCAGAGTGGAAGGCCCTGTCAGGATCCCTTTGGCAAAGGCATGGCTGCTGGAGATGACGCAGTCATAGGCGGAGAAGTCAAAGCTCTCGTAGGCCAAGGGCATCCAGGGCAGCAGGTACTTAAGGCGGCTGTGATAGTTGCGCCGCAGCACCCCCAGCCAGCGGGCCCAGCCCTGCAAAAACGAGGTGTAAACCGACCGCTGCTGCCAGCTCGGCGGCAAGGTGTGGGACGAGAAGAGGCTGACGTAGAGAGGTGCCTGTGGGGCAAAGGCAAGGAGCTCCTGCAAAACCTTTTCCGATCCCCCTGGCCAGATCAAATACTCGTGCACCAGCGCCAGGCGCTGCGCCCAGGAGGGATCCCAAGCAGGCATGGCTAGGCTTGGGTCGAGGGGGACCTTTTGCCGATGGGCCCGCTTACTTGCCTGGCTTTCTCGTCCAGCCGTTCGCTGATGTAGGCGTAGATCTCGCGGAAGCGGGGCACTGCCCGCATCTCTAGGCGGCTGCCGTCTTTGAGGGTGAGCACCATATCGCCCCAGGTGCCTAGGCCCCGTGGCACCGTCACCACCTTGGCAATCTCTTTGTAAATGACATCAGAGCGCTCCTTGCCGCCCCAGCCGCCGATCACAGTGATGCGACGGTTGGTTATCCGGTAGTGAACCCAAAGCTTGCGCACCAGGGCGCCCACAAACAGAGGCAAGCCAACGAGGGTGAGGCCGAGGAAGGAGTTCAACACCAGATCGCCCGTGTGAGGGCCGCCCTCAAAAAAAACTTCTTCTTTGATCGCCATGCTCAGCCCACCTAATGTCGAATGTCAGCATCAACAATGCTAAAAACAATCTTAAGCTAAACGGTTTCTCACCCCAACTGTCTGCCGAGTTAGCGGTGGATGCGGGATCGAGTCAGTTTTTGGAGGGCTTGCCCCGAGCGGTAGGTAGCCAAGATCAGGTGAACAAACAACACCATCACCACCAGCGCCACCGCCACCGCCCCGACATTGCCCAGCCAGCCCCACCCTTCCAGACCTGTCAGAGCCACCAAAGCCCAAGAGGCAGGGTGCAGCATTCCCCCCAAAAGAAGAATCTGGGAGAACAGGTGCCCGGCTGTGAAGCGGGATCCCAACGCCACCAGCGCCAGGCCGCCGCCGATGTTGATCAGCCCCATATTGCCCAAAAAGGCGTAGCAGATGTGCCAGGCGTACTTTTGTTTGGGCACCTCTTGCCAGGAAAGGGGTTCCCTAGGGATCCCTGGCAAATCTTGCGGAGCGGGCAGCAGCGGCTGAACCTGACTGAGGATGAGGCCCAGGACGATGGCTGCCAGCAGCATCACCACTCCCGCCTTTACATTGAGCTTGCCAGGGATTGCCAATTCAGGATGTGCCAACATTGCAGGTTCTCTCGATCCCGTCCTAGCCTATCCTGTCTTTGCCCCCAACCGGCAGATTGGCCAGCGGACTGCTGGCTGGAGAGGCTTGGCTATCCGGATAGAGCGGCGTGCCGCAGCGCTTACAAAACTGGGCATCCTCATCGTGCTGGGAGAGGCCGCATCCCGGGCAGGCCCACTGCAGCGAGGTGCCGCTTTTCACCAGTTGCTTGATCAGCTCCCCTACTTGCCAAGGGATCAGGGCCACGCCCGTCAGGATCATCAGCACCGTCAACAGCCGGCCCAGCTCAGAGGTGGGGGTGAGATCCCCAAACCCTACCGTGGTCATGGTAACAACCGAAAAGTAGAAAGCATCCAAAAAGGTGGCAAAAGCGCCGGGATTGGCCGGATGTTCCACCTGGTAGATGAGGCCAGAGTAGACGAAGACAATCGCAAAGAGAGTAAAAAGGATGCGCAACAAGATGCGGGTGTCGGCGGAGATGACCTGACCAAAGAGGGTCTTGCCCTCCACCAGGCGCAGCAGCCGCAAGATACGAAACCAGCGCAAGAGGCGGATAAAGCGAATATCCGTCAGCCCGGCAAAAAAAGGCAAAATCGCCAGCAAGTCAATGAGCGAATAGAGGCTGAAGACGTAGCGCAGCTTCTGCAGGGCCGCTGCCCAGCGCAGTAGATATTCCACCACGAATAGGCCGAGGATGAGGCGATCCAGCCGCTCCAGCCCAAGGCGGAGTTGGGGGGGAATGGGGTAGGTCTCCACTACAAAAAAGGCAGACGAACAGAAAACCAGCACCGCCACCAGCCAATTGACCCAGCGGCTTTCGGGTGTGTCCTGATCCCCCCAGTAGCGCTGGAGGAGGCCAGCAGGGGCAAGCTCAGTTTGGGTGGCCTGGGAGGGTAGGGTGGTCACAGACGGGATCCCGTTGGGAAGAGATCGAGAGGGTTTCCCTTGAGCGCCTATCGGGCGTACCTTGACTAGGTTAATGGAAACTAGTAGTAGAGCAAACTTCAGTCCTGCAAACGTCTAGGCTTGAGTTGAGCATTGAATCGATGTTGCCTCCCATTGTCCTGGCTTCGCAATCTCCTGCCCGCCGCCAATTGTTAGAAGCTGCCCGGATCCCTTTTCGCGTTCAACCCAGCTACTTTGACGAAAGCCAAATCCAGAGCCCGGATCCGGTGGAGCTGGTGCAGAAGCTGGCTGCGGCCAAAGCCGAAGCGGTGGCGGCTCAGCAACGGGAGCCCGTCTTGGTGATCGGGGCTGACTCCGTGCTCTACCTAGGGGGGGAGATCCTGGGCAAGCCGGCCAATGCTCTAGAGGCGGAACGGCGCCTGCGGCAAATGCGGGGCGAAGTGGGAGAGCTCTACACGGGCCATGCCTTGATTGACACGAGGCAGAACCGCCGCCTCGTCCACTATGCGGTAACACGGGTGTTTTTTGCCAAGCCCAGCGACGAGGAGATCCGCGCCTACGTGGCCACCGGCGAGCCGCTCAATTGTGCTGGCTGCTTTGCCATTGACGGCCGCGGCAGCTTGTTTGTGGAGCGGATCGAGGGGTGCCCTGGCAACGTCATTGGGCTGAGTTTGCCGTTGCTGCGGCGCATGATCCAGGAATTGGGCTATTCCCTCACCGAAGCCTGGAATTAGCCGTCTAGATGCCGCTTGAGCAGCTCGTTGGCCAGCTTGGGATCCGCCCGTCCTTGGGTTTTTTTCATCAGTTGCCCGACAAAGTAGCCGAAGAGCTTGGTTTTGCCCTCCCGGTACTGCTGCAGTTGCTCGGGGTTCTCGGCCAGCACCTCGGCGATCATTGGCTCCAAGAGGCTGCTATCGGAGATCTGGGTCAGGCCCTTGGCCTCCACCAGGGCGCGGGCCGAGCCGCCTTTTTCCAGCAGCTCCGGCAGGATCTCCTTGGCAATTTTGCTGGAAATAGTGCCTTGCTCGATGAGGCCGATTAGCTCAGCCAGGGTTTCCGGCTTCAAGGCGATGTCCGGGTAGTCCAGCTTGTGGGTGTTGAGGTAGCTGGCGATGTCGCTCATCATCCAGTTGGCGGCTGCCTTCGGGTCGGCGCCGGCAGCAACCACGGCCTCAAAGTACTCGGCGGTGTTGCGTTCGTCGCTGAGGTAGCGGGAGTCATACACCGAGAGGCCGTACACCTGTTGGTAGCGCCGCCGCTTCACACTGGGCAATTCCGGCAGCTCCGCCTGCCAGCGGGCTTTTTGCGCTTCCGTCACACGAATGGGCGGCAGATCCGGCTCCGGAAAATAGCGGTAGTCGCTGGATCCCTCTTTCTTGCGCATGCTGATGGTGCGCTGGCTGTTTTCTTCCCAGAGGCGGGTCTCCTGTACGATGGGCTCGCCTGCTTCCACGGCCTTAACTTGGCGGTTGAACTCGTACTCGATGGCCCGCTGGATGGCGTTGAAGGAGTTCATGTTCTTGATTTCCACCTTCGTGCCAAAGGTCGGGGAGCCCAGCGGGCGCACCGAGATGTTGACGTCGCAGCGCAGGGATCCCTCCTGTAGGTTGCCATCGCACAGCCCGGCGTAGCGGAGGATGCGGCGCAGCTCCTGTACATACTCGGCTGCTTCTTCCCCAGTGCGGATATCCGGCTCGCTGACGATCTCGATGAGGGGAACTCCTGCCCGGTTGAAATCCACCAGGGAATAGCTGGATCCCGACAGCCGATCGCTGCCGGCATGCACCAATTTGCCCGCGTCTTCTTCTATGTGCAAACGGGTGATGCCGATGCGCTTGCTGCGGCCGTCGCTGAGCTGGATCTCGACCCAGCCGTGGGTGGCAATGGGCAGGTCGTACTGGGAGATTTGGTAGTTTTTGGGCAGGTCGGGGTAGAAGTACTGCTTGCGGTCGAACTTGCTGTAGGGGGCGATGGTGCAATTGAGGGCCAGGCCAGCCTTGACCGCGTATTCCAGCACCTTCTCGTTCAGCACGGGCAGGGTGCCGGGCAGGCCCATGCAGACAGGGTCAATTTGGGTGTTGGGGGGAGCGCCAAAGGCCGTCGCGCTGCTGGAGAAGATCTTGGAGCGGGTGCTGAGCTGGCAGTGCACCTCCAGCCCAATCACAGCTTCGTATTCCACTTTGGCAGGGGCAGCAACCGTCATGGCCAAACGAGAAAGAGTAGGTTTTCCCATTCTAGTGGGATATCGCTAGCTGCTGAGCTGCTGCCTCAAACGGTGGGGCGGATCTCGAAGGTGGAGAGGCCTTCGGGTGGCTCGAAGCGGTGTTCGACGGCCTCCACCCGCGAGCCGGGGCTGCCCTGCTGGCACCAGCGCAACATCGCCTCCACCGCCGCCGGGGATCCTTCAAAAACCGCCTCCACCCGGCCATCCCGCAGATTGCGCACCCAGCCGTGGACGCCGGCGTTGCGGGCCATGGCTTCGGTGTAGGCCCGAAACCCCACTCCCTGAACCCGCCCGCGCACCCAAACGTGAACGCGAACCCTGTCGCTCATGCTGAGGGGGATCCCTCCGAGGTGTTGCCAAGTTCTGAAGCCGAGGGCGACTCGGCTGGCTGGGCCGTAGCTTTCTCCGCCTGCTGCTCTAGGCGCTGCCAGAGAAAGTTGACAAGGGCAACCAGTCCCACGATCCCCAGCGAGATCCCGCCGGCGTACCCAATGGCTTGCCACAGCACAGGAGACATAGGCCAACCTCGCTGGTGCAGAAAGCTCCCTTCTGACCTTACCAGACGGAAACCCCAGAGAGAGGGGATCCCTGGCGGCTTGGCCCTCTCCTCGACAACGCCCTCCAAGCTGGACAAGATTCGGCACAATGGGGAGAAGTGTTGCTAGCGAGCAGTTGAGAAGAGGCCATGGCCCACAAACTCTGGATCGACGGCCAATGGGTTGACAGCCAAGGGGGAAACCTGATGGTCATCGAGAACCCGGCTACGGGCGAGCAATTGGCGGAGGTGGTGGACGCCAGCCCTGCCGATGTGGATCGGGCGGTGCAGGCGGCCCACACGGCTTTCTACGATGGCCGTTGGTCGAAGCTCACCCCCGGCGAGCGATCCCTGGCCCTCTGGAAGTTGGCGGATCTCATCGAAGCTCGCGCTGCCGAGCTGGCCCGTCTGGAGTCGGAAAACACCGGCAAGCCCTACGAGCTGGTCAGCTTGGGAGGGGATCTGGCCTTTGCGGTGGATAACCTGCGTTTCTTTGCCGCTGCCGCCCGCGACATCCATGGTTTGAGCGCCGGAGAATACGCCAGAGGTTACACCTCGCTATTTCGCAAGGAGCCAGTGGGGGTGTGCGCGCAAATTACCCCTTGGAACTACCCGCTGCTGATGGCCGTCTGGAAGATCGGCCCCGCCCTGGCTGCCGGCTGCACAGTAGTGCTCAAGCCCGCTCCCACCACCCCTCTGACTACCCTGATGCTGGCGGAGCTGACTGCTGAGGCCGGGATCCCGCCGGGGGTGGTCAACATCGTTACCGGAGGCGATGCTACCGGCCAAGCCCTGGTGGAGCACCCGCAGGTACGCATGGTCAGCCTCACCGGCTCTACTGCCACTGGCAAGCAGGTGATGCGGACGGCGGCAGACACTCTCAAGCGGGTGCATCTGGAGCTGGGAGGCAAAGCCCCGTTTTTGGTTTTCGAGGATGCCGACGTGGAGACTGTGGCCGCCAAGGCTGCTTTTGCCGCCACCTTCAACAGCGGCCAGGACTGCACGGCAGCCACCCGCCTCTATGTGCACGAGAGCAAGCTGGCGCAGATGCAAGAGGCCATCGTCGAGGCGATGCGCAAAGTAAGGCTGGGATCCCCTTTTGAGGCGGGGGTGGAGATGGGGCCCTTGGTCTCGGCAGCCCAGCGGGAGCGGGTGAGGGGATTTGTGGAGCGGGCCAAAGCCGAGGGAGCCAAGGTGCTGACCGGCGGGCGGATCCCTCCTCAGTTTGACCGGGGCTACTACTACGAACCCACAGTGATTACCCATGTCGATCAAAAAGCGGAGATCGTCCAGAGTGAGGTTTTTGGGCCGGTCCTCACGCTCGGCTCGTTCCGCGAAGAAGCGGAAGCGCTACGCCTGGGCAATGACGTCCTATACGGGCTGGCGGCTTCTGTGTGGACTCAAGACCTCGGACGAGCCATGAAACTGGCCGCCGATCTGGAGTTCGGAACCGTCTGGATCAACGATCATCTCCCCATCGCCTCCGAGGCTCCCCACGGCGGCTTCAAGCAATCGGGATTTGGCAAAGATCTCTCGGCAGAGGCCGTGCGAGAGTATCAAATTGCCAAGCATGTGATGATTGCTACTTGTTGAGGGGTGGCTCTGGCAACCTCGTTCGAGGAAGAGGCTAGCGGTAGCCAGTTGGCAAGGCTCCGGGAAACTCCTACAAGCGATAGACTTGAGTGCATGTCTCCCTACCTCGAGCCCCTATCGTGCCGATGGCCACGTTCTACTCCTCAACCTCAGGATCGGCAGCTCTAGCCCCTCCCCGCACTTTCCCTCTTACCGCCGTGGTCGGCCAGCAAACCGCCAAGCTGGCTCTCCTGTTGGCGGCGGTGGATCCCAGCTTGGGAGGAGTGGTGCTGGTGGGGCCGCGCGGCACGGCCAAGTCGGTCTTGGCCCGAGGGATCCACGCCCTGCTGCCCCCCATCGAGGTGATTGCCGGCTCCTATTGCAACGACGACCCGGCGCGGCCCGAGACCTGGTCGGACTGGGCCAAGGCCCGCTACCCCCAGGGAACGACACCCCCCACCCAGGTGATAGCCCCTCCCTTTGTCCAAGTGCCTTTGGGGGTGACCGAGGATCGGCTCTTGGGATCCGTGGATGTGGAGGCCTCGGTGAGGCAGGGGGAAACGGTTTTTCAGCCGGGGCTCTTGGCTGCCGCCCACCGCGGCGTGCTCTACCTGGATGACATCCACCTCTTGGACGACGCCATCGTCAACCTGCTGCTGACGGTGGTGGGAGATGGGGTCAACCGCCTGGAGCGGGAAGGGCTGAGCCTGCAACACCCCTGCCGGCCTCTCTTGGTGGCCACCTACAACCCCGAAGAGGGATCCCTGCGCCCCCACCTGCTGGATCGCCTGGCGCTGGTGGTGCCGGTGGGGCAGGAGCTGAGCCTGGAAGAGCGCAGGGAAATTGTCCAACGGGCAACGCAATTTGTCGATGCTCCCGAGCCCTTCCTGGCCGAGCACCAGGCGGAACTGGAGGAAATCCGCACCCGCATTCTCCTGGCGCGGGAGTGGCTGCCCCAGGTCAAGCCCAAGCGGGAACAGATCCTCTACCTGGTGCAAGAGGCCATCCGCGGCAACGTCCAAGGCCATCGAGGGGAGCAGTTTGCCCTGCGGGCCGCCTGTGTCCTGGCCGCCCTGGAGGGACGGGATCGCCTGGTGGCCGAGGATCTGCAACAGGCAGTGCAACTGGTGCTGCTGCCCCGCGCCCGCTACGATCCCGACCAACCCCCGCCGCCACCCCAATCGCAACAGTCGGATCCCCAGCCGCCAGAGCCCGACAAGGAGGGGGAAGACAGAGAAGAGACGGAGCCCCAGCCGGAAAATCCCAGCCTGCCCCAGGAGTTTTTCTTCGATCCCGAACAAGTGGCCCTCGACCCGCGCCTCTTGGCCTTTGCCCAATCCCTCAACCAACAAGGGAAAACGGGATCCCGAAGCCTGGTGTTCAGCGCCGACCGGGGCCGCTACGTCAAGCCCATCCTGCCCCAGGGCGCCAATCCCCGCATCGCCGTCGACGCCACTCTGCGGGCGGCTGCCCCCTACCAGAAAAGCCGCCGCCAGCGGCAGCCGGGGCGGGCCGTCATTGTTGAGCCCGGCGACATCCGCGCCAAGAAGCTGGCCCGCAAGGCAGGGGCCTTGGTGATCTTCGTGGTAGACGCCTCCGGCTCCATGGCCCTCAACCGCATGCAGGCGGCCAAAGGCGCCGCCCTGCGCCTGCTCACTGAGGCCTACCAAAACCGCGACAAAGTTGCCCTGATTGCCTTTCGCGGCGAGGCTGCCGAGGTGCTGCTGCCCCCCACCCGCTCCATCGAGCTGGCCCGCCGCCGCCTGGAATCCCTGCCCTGCGGCGGGGGATCCCCACTGGCCCATGCCCTCACCCAAGCGGTGCGCCTGGGGGTGAACGCCCGCGCCAGCGGCGACGTGGGAGAGGTGCTCCTGGTAGCCCTCACCGATGGCCGGGCCAACATCCCCCTCAGCCGCTCCCTGGGACGCAGCGAAAGCGATCCCATCGACCTGAAGCAGGAGCTGCGGGAGATCGCCCTGCGCATCCGCGCCCTGGGATTGAAGCTGCTTCTCATCGACTCGCAGAGCCGCTTTGTAACCACCGGTTTCAGCGCCGAGCTGGCGGAACTGGCGGGCGGACGGTACTTTCATCTGCCCCGCGCCACCGACCAGGGGATCGCAGCCGTGGCCCGCTCGGCCATGCAAGAGGGACGCCCATACCCTTGAGAGAGCAGCTCTCCCTCGGTAGGAGCTGTAACTTTTCTTAATGGTTGGTTATGATCCCTGTAGGCGCTCTTAGCTTGCCCTATGGTCACAGGACTCCTGCCAGAACTCTCTTTGCCTCATCCCATGCTTACTGACTGGGTCAGCCGGGGAGTGAGCGCAGCCATTCGCGCTCTCTTCAAGCAGGCAGAGCGGCTGGAGGCGCGCGTGCGGGCAGAGCCCATTGCCAAGCTGTTGCAAGGACGCATCGACAGCTTTGAGCTGGTGGGCCAGAACCTGCAGATGTACAACGGCCTGCGGCTTTCGCTTTTAGAGCTGTTTTGCAACGCTGTAGCCATTGACTTTAGCCAAATCTGGCAGGGTCGGATTAAGCTGCGGCAGCCGGTGCAGGCCAGGATGCGGGTGGTGCTGAGCGAAGCGGATCTGGCGCGATCCTTTAACACGCCTTTTGTGCTGAACAAGCTGGCTCAGGTGGATCAGGGGGGCAAGCCGCTCTCATTTCATCAGGTCGAGGTTCACCTCACCCCAGAGCAGCGGTTGCGATTGCAGGCCGAGGTTCAGCCAGGGGGAGAAAAGCCCTTGCAGGTGGGCTTTTCCGCTCGCATCGAGGTGCTAGAACGTCGCCGCATTTGCCTTGCCGATCCGCTGTTTGAGGGCGACACGGAGGAGGGGCGGGCCCTGAGCCGAGCCTTGGTGGATCACCTGAATGCGCTCCTGGATTTGGATCGGCTAGCCCTGCAAGGGAGCAAGCTGCGAGTAGATCGGGTGTGCCTACAGCCTCACCAGATGATCCTCTACGGCAGCGCTGCTCTGGTGCGGTTTCCCACCCGCTAGCCCCCCTGGGAAAATGCTTGACAACCTTTTGGAAGGCGGGTACGCTCAGGGGTGGTGAGGAGTGAAGAGAAGAAGCCTCTGGGGTCGAAACACGGACAGACGCCCAGAGGTTTTTTCATGACCTGCTCAGCCTCAACGGGGACACCGCCATCCCTACCTAGCCTCCGAGTTTTAACTATTCTCAACCACAGGGGATGGGGGACTTTTCCCAACACCCCGGCCTCTTGCCCCAATTGGGAAAAAGCCTGTCCCCCCAAACTGGCTACGACCCTTTGAATTCAGGCTGAGACATAGCACCTGCCACAACTTTTTTTGCTCGAAAAGGTTCCAAAGAGTCTCCCCTGAGCCTCAGGGGTCTTGGTTCAGTTGCAAGTCCCCTCCCAGGTCATCGCCTGCCAGAAGGCCGCAGAAGGTTGGTGCAACACAATGCGATTGCCATCGGGATCCCGGAAGTCCACCTCCTGGCCGTGAAAGGCCTGCCGCAGCGGCGAAACGGAGATCTGGTGCTCCGCCAACACCGCCGCCAGGGATCCCAGGCATGCCGCCAGATCCTGCACCTGCAGGCAAAGACTTGCTGCTCCCGCCTGGGCGGCAAACTCTGGATGGAGACTGCGGTAGAGGCCCAGTCGCAGGCCAGGCAGGCGAAACTCCACATACACTGGCTCTCCCTCCCTGGAGAGCTGGACTTGGGGCGGGATCCCCAAGAGGGCCTGGTAAAAGTGCAACAAACGGGGCAAATTGGGGGTGGCCAAGCTCAGCAAAGCTGCAGCAATCTGCATCGCAACCGGAAAAAGGAAGCTACTCATTCTAATCCGAACTTCCGCTGATAGCCAGCCCTAACTGCGCCACTCGGAAAGGGATCCCCGCCTCTCCTAGGATTGGACTATAGTAGGTAGCGAGACTTGCTGCTCTTTCTTCACGAATAAAAACTGGAGCAACCTACCGTGGGGCTATTCAGCCGATTTTCCCGTGACATGGGCATCGATCTGGGCACGGCCAACACCCTAGTCTATGTGGCTGGCCGCGGCATTGTCCTACAGGAGCCCTCTGTCGTCGCCATCGACCAAAACACCAAACAACCGCTGGCCGTGGGGGAAGATGCCAAAAAAATGTTGGGCCGTACCCCGGGCAACATCGTGGCTGTGCGTCCTCTGCGGGATGGGGTGATCGCCGACTTCGACACGGCGGAGATGATGCTGAAGCACTTCATCCAGCGGGTGCATGGAGGTCGTTACTTGATCGCCCCGCGCATCGTCATCGGGATCCCAAGTGGGGTGACCGGCGTAGAGCGACGGGCAGTGATGGAAGCGGCCCTGCAAGCCGGCTCGCGGGAGGTGTATTTGGTGGATGAGCCGGTGGCAGCAGCCATCGGCGCGGGGCTGCCGGTGCAAGAGCCCACCGGGAACATGATCATCGACATCGGCGGCGGCACCACCGAGGTGGCCGTCCTCAGCTTGCAAGGGATCGTCCTCAGCGAGTCGGTGCGGGTGGCAGGAGACGAGCTGAGCGAGGCCATCATTCAGTACATGAAAAAAGTTCACAATCTCACCATCGGGGAGCGCACTGCCGAAGAGATTAAAATTCAAATCGGCTCTGCCTACCCAACTCAAGAGGAGATGACCATGGAAGTGCGGGGGCTGCATTTGCTTTCGGGTTTGCCCCGCACTGTGACGGTGAAGAGCACTGAGATCCGTGAGAGCATGGCCGAGCCCCTCTCGGTCATTGTGGAGGCCATCAAGCGCACCCTGGAGCGCACGCCGCCGGAATTGGCGGCAGACATCATCGACCGCGGCATTATGTTGGCGGGAGGGGGGGCGTTGCTCAAGGGGCTAGACGCCCTGATCAGCCATGAGACCGGGATCCTGGTTCACATTGCCCCGGATCCCCTCAGTTGTGTGGTGCTCGGTACAGGGCGGGTTTTGGAGGATTTCAAAACCTTGGGTCGAGTGTTGAGCGGCAGCTTCAAGGGTTAGAGGAGTTTCCTCTGAATCCCTGATTCGAGGTGTGAGTCGAGTGGGTTAGAGAGGTATTGCTTGAATCGGCTACACCAGTGGTGGATGCGTTATGGTTTGGGGTTGCTCCTGTCTGCTTCGGCGATAGGAGGGGCGTGGGCTTTGCGCCAGACCCAGGGATCCCTGCTGGTGGAGCTGTACAGTTGGCTCACCGCACCCATCCGTCCACCTGTGGATCCTGACGCCGTACTTAGCCAGGCCGCCACCCGCGAGCTACAGGCCCTGGTGGCCGAGCTGCGGCACCAAAACCGCGAGCTGAAGCGCCTGCTGCAATTTACCGAGCAAATGCCCCAAGCAGGGATCCCGGCGGCGGTGGTGGGCCGCAGCGCCGATCACTGGTGGCAACAGCTCACCCTCAGCCGCGGCAGCCAGCATGGGGTCAGGGTAGGAGATGTGGTTATGGCACCGGGGGGATTGGTCGGGCGGGTTGAGGCGGTAACCCCCAACACCAGCCGCGTGCTGCTTATTAGCGATCCCACCAGCCGTGTCGGGGTGATGCTCAGCCGCAGCCGGCACATGGGCATCTTGCGGGGCACCGGCACCCAGAACGCCATCTTGGATTTTTTCGATAAGGATCCCAAAGTGGAAGTGGGGGATGTGGTGGTAACTTCGGGCCTGAGCAGCTTCTACCCGGCGGGGGTTGTGGTGGGAACGGTTCGAGCCATCAACCTGGATGCCAGCCCTGCCCCACAAGCCACAGTCGAATTGTCGGCGCCCCTGGGCCTCTTGGAGTGGGCCTTGATTTACCGCTATGCTCAACCTTAAGTCTCGCCTCAATTGGCTGGTCACCGCCTTGTCAGGGCTGTTGGCGGTGGTGGCCCCTTGGTGGCGGGGGCCGGGCTTGGAGCTGGCGGGCCTAACCCCCGATTGGCCCCTGATCTGGGTGGTGTGCTGGAGCGTGCGGCGCAAGGCTTGGCAGGGGGCTGTTGCCGGGATCACATTGGGTTTTCTGCAGGATGCCCTGACCAACCCTTATCCTACCCATGCCCTGGGGTTGGCGGTGGTCGGGATCCTCACGGCCAAGTTGCAGAAGCAGCGCTACATGCAAGAGGACTTCATCTCCGTGGCTTTGATCGTCTTCGGCATGGTGGTGATTGCCGAGACGCTGATGGCGCTGCAATGGATGTGGCTGACGGCCTCTCAGGGATCCGCTGGCCTCGAGCCGGCGGAAATGGCAACTTGGTTGGATGGGTTGGCAAACTCCTCGCCCGCCGCCGGCGCCATTGGCGGCGATGGCCCCCGTTCTCTGGAGAGCATCTGGTGGAACCATCAGCGCAATGCCCTCACGTCGGCCATTTTAAGCAGCCTGTGGGCCCCCGCTCTCTATTGGCCCCTCAGCCGTTGGTGGCAATCTCAAGAGCGGGATTTGAGAGAGACCTAGCTGCAGGTTCTGCCGCCAGTGATCTGCATTCCCCACAGCCGCTGCCGGGCGCGATGGGACATCGGTTGCACAGCTACTGCTCCCAACGGCGGCAAAACGGTTCCTTGCCCCATTTCCTCTCTCCCTAGGAGAGGAACGGGGGGTGAGGGCTTGGGGTCGCTCTCAGAGGGATCCGTTTTCGCCTAAAATGACAAAGCCCTCTGCCACCCACTGCCAACGGGCCAACAGACTCTGGGCCAAGCGGATGGGAAGGTGTTGAGGTTGACTCGATTGAGGGAGAGGGATCCATGCCTCATACCATCGTCACCGATATTTGTGAAGGCGTTGCCGACTGTGTGGAGGCCTGCCCCGTCGCCTGCATTCACCCTGGGGACGGCAAAAATGCCAAAGGCACCGACTACTTCTGGATCGACTTTGCCACCTGTATTGACTGTGGCATCTGTCTTCAGGTTTGCCCTGTGGAAGGGGCGATCCTGCCGGAGGAAAAACCGCACCTGCAGCGAGTGCCCAACTAGCCCGGCGGGCTGCTTCTTCCCAATTTTGCAATTGCCTTTCAGCCCAGAGAAGCCAAAGCCACAACGGCGCTGGTCAACCAGTTCAAGGACAGGAGCCCGCCCAGGAAGGCCAACGGGATCAGACCCGCCAGGCGCCACCACTCCAGATCCAGCGCCACCGCTGCCGCCCGCACCTGCCAAACCACAAACCACAACAGCGCCACGAACCCCAACAGGGATCCGGCCACTCCGCCCAAGGATTGGGCAGGTCCCAGCAGCAGCCAGGGCAGGCCAGCAAAGCCCGTCAGGCAGAGGAGCGACGCAAAAGAAGGGGCAGCCCGCCCAAAACAAAAGGCCAGCGCCTGCAGCAGGGCCGCCAGGCTTACCCATCCCAGGAAGCCTGCCAGCAGCGCCAGCACCATGCTCGGCAGGTTTACCCCGAAACGACGCACAGCCTCGAGAATGTTCAGCAGCGCCACCACCCCAAAAGCTTGCCAGAGAACAGGCTGTTGCCGCAGCGAGCGAAAGGTGGGCTCCGGCAGAAACCAAGCGCCGTAAATGTTATCCAACAAAGAGTCGAGCATGGCCGGCAAAAAGTCGGTCTGCCCTCCTATCCTAGCCCAACGACAAGAGGGCTCCTCCAAAGCCAAGCAAATGCCGATCCCGTCCTTGGCAAAGCCCTGATGAGCACTTGACAAGCACGGCCCGCAGATGCGGTATGATGGGCTAAGGATTCTGAGGCGTTGGTGACTGCCGTTACGTTTTTGCGATCGATACCCTTCGACAATTAGGACGGGTGTGGATGTGAGAGCAGTAAGCCAAACTCGATTTGGAAACTATCGATAGTCATCCCCGATGTCCTACACTGGCTTTTCCAGGTCGAAAACCACGGTAAAACGGCGCAATAGGATCCTCAAGAAGGCTCTCGCTGGAGGGCCTTCTTGCTCTTAATGGCTGCACGGGATCCCTCGTCAGGCAAGTTTTGAGGGAAGCTGAGGTGGTTGTGGGATGGGGGTTAGGCGGCCTGTTGTTTGGCCTGTTGGCAATTTTGAACGGCAGGGATGCGGCGCCAATTTAAGTTAGCAAGCACCAGGGCGCTGAGGGGACGGGTGTGAGCCAGCAGCCCGGCAAGGAGCAGCAGCCAACGGCTCAAGGCAGAGCCGGCCAACAGCCAATGGATGAGCAGAGCTGCCCCTCCTCCTTCTACCCCTGCCGCCAAGACCCAGGCCCAGGCAACTTTCCCATGCCGGGACAGGAGGATCCCTTGCAATCCACCGACGCCAAGCCCCACCAGCAAGCCACGCAGCGGGCTGGCCATCGCCTGCAAGGCGTTCTGCAGCCAGGGATCCCTGGGATCGAAAGCGAAGGTTGCCATCCCCGCCTCCAGGGTATCTGCTGCTACCCAACCCAAAGCCGTGGCCAGCAGCGTGGCCGCCACCCACCGCCAAGAGACCTGCCGCCGCAATACCGCCCACTGGAGTAGCCCCATCCCCAAGCCCAGGCCGGCCCCGGCCACCGCTCCTTGGAGCGAACCCAAAGCAGCCAGCAGGGGAGCTGCCGCCCCCAGCCCCAGATAGCCGATCCCAGCCGCCGCCCAATTGGCCAGGAGCCAGCCCAGGGCCAATCCTTTGCTCTGGCGGGGCTTGCCTGAGGTGGGGAGGGTGGGCTTCTGGTGGGGGCTAACCTGTTCCTGGCCGACCTGCTGTTCGACCTCGCGCAGCCCCTGTTCTGCCGAGGGGTTACCCGGCTCCAGCCGCAGCACTCCTTGATAGTCCATCTGGGCAAGGCCCCAATGGCCCTGCCGCTGGTGGGCCAGGCCGCGGTATAGGTAGTAGCGGGCTTCGTTGGGGGCACTCTGGATCAGCTTGTTAAGCAGGTGGACAGCCATTTTGTATTCGCCTGCCTCGATCAAACGCACCGCCCGCTGCAGCTCTTCTTCCTCAGCTTCCGAAACAGGGGCGGCTCGGCTCTGCTGGGTGGCTTGCTGGCCAAAGCCGGCAGGGATCCGCTGCAGAGGAGCCTTTTGAGGGGGAGGCGGGATCTTGTCCCCATAGACGGCTCGGAGCTGCTGGGCCAGCTCCTCCATGGTGGCCGGGCGAAGGGCAGGGTCTTTCTCCAAGCAACGCAGCACCACCTTTTCTAGGGCCTCAGGGATGGGGTGGGGCAGCGGATGGTCTTGAAAAGGGCGGGGCTTTTGAAAGTTGTGGACGTGGTACCAGCCCTGCAGGGTGTCGGTCTCTGGCTCGAAGGGCAACGCACCGGTTAACAGCTCGTACAAAACCACCCCCAGGGAATAGATGTCGGAGCGGCCATCCAGCTTCTCTCCCCGCATCTGCTCCGGCGAGGCATAGACCATCGTGCCCAAAAAATACCCGGTTTGCGTCAGGCCACGAGAGGTTTCCCCCATGAGTTTGGAAATGCCAAAGTCCAGGAGCTTGACCCGTTCTTTGCCATCGGGCCCTTTTTGCACAAAGATGTTGCTGGGCTTGATATCGCGGTGGATGACCCCTCGAATCGAGTGTTTGCCCAGATCCATGTGAAAGTTGTGGGCGTGGTGCAGGGCCGAGCAAATTTGCAAAGCCAAGTTCACCACCCGCTCTGGGTGCAGGGGACCTTCCCGTGCCAACACATAGTCCAAGCCCTGGCCCGTGTAAGGCTTGGCCTTCAGGTACTCCATCACCAGGTAGGGCTGGTTTTGGTACAGACCGTAGGAGCGCACCTGCACAATGTTGGGGTGCTCGCCCAACAGGGCGCTGACCCTGGCCTCGTCCAGGAAGCGCTGCTGCAGTTGCTGGTAATACTCCGGCTCCATGTCTGGCGGCGGCGGGCGCAACAACTTAACGGCCACCGGCTCGTCATTCAACTGGGTATCCACCGCCTCGAACACATTGCCGTAGCCACCCTCGCTGATGTGGTGGGTCAGTCGGTAGCGGTTGCCGATCAGTTGTCCAATTAGGCGCTGGTTCATGGAGGAGGAGGGCCAGCCGAGGGGAGGGTCTACCTAAAATGATTCTAGTCAGCTTGAGGGCGCAAGACCTGTGGGTGAGGGATCCGCCCTTTTTCGCCCCAGAAGTCAGGGATCCCGCTAGGATTGGGGCATGGGTGCTTCTCCTGAAACCGCTTCTCTCCCGCCCTTCTGGCTGGAGGTTACCGAGTTTGCCCTGCAGGCCACGGCAAAGGTCGGAGCGCAGCTCTTGGCAGACTTTGGCCAGGCCTCCTCTACGGAAAAAGCGGACGGCAGCTTGGTGACCGCTTCTGACCAATGGGCGGATCGCGCCTTTCAGGAGGCAATTGCCGCGGCCTACCCGGATCACGGCTGCCTGAGCGAGGAGTCCAACCACATTTTCCTGGAGAAAGAGTGGTGCTGGGTGGTGGATCCCCTGGATGGCACCACCAATTTTGCCCACGGGATCCCCATCTGGGGCAGCTCGCTGGCGCTGTTGCACTGGGGTGTGCCTGTGTTTGGCTGTGTGCATCTGCCCCCCATCCGCCAGACTTTCTACGGCTACTGGCCTCAGTTTCCCGACGACGCGCCGGCAGGAGCTTTTCTCATCCGCCACGACCGGGATCCCGTCCGTCCTCAGCCCATTCGCCCCAGCACCGCCCCACCCGGACCCAACCAACTGTTTAATTTTTGCTCCCGCAGCAGCCACTGGATTAGCCCGCAATTTCCCTGCAAAGCCCGCATGCTGGGCGGCGCTGCCTACAACCTGCTGGCGGTGGCCGGCGGCAGCCTTTTGGGGGCGGTAGAACGCTCGCCCAAGATCTGGGATGTGGCGGCGGTGTGGGCCATTGTCAAGGGGGCCGGCGCCGTTTGGGAACCCCTTGGCCCTGCCGACCCGGATCCCGGAACGCCCTTGCTCCCCGGCAAGGACTATGGTCGGCTGACCTATCCGACGCTGGTGAGCGCTCAGAACAGGTGGATCCCCGTGTTTCGGGCTTTCATCGCTCTGTAGCTCTCGTAAACCGCCTGGACGTTGTACCAGTTGAGGAAGAAAACCCGACACAGCTCCAAGGCCAACTGCGAGCGGCCCTGCCGGATCAACCAGCGCAGCAGCGGCTCTAAGCGCTTCTCGTTCAGCCACCCCCCCAGCGACAGAAGGCCCCACAGGCATTGATGCAGAGGCGTCAGTTGGATCATCAGGCGCACGGCCCAGGTGGGGTGCTTTTGGTAAAAGAGGATGCCCATGCGGCCCCGCTGCCGCTCCCGCTCGATGAGGGCTGGGATTTGCGCCAGCTCGAAGGGCGGATGCCAATGGTAGCCGGTGGCTTGGGGGCACTTGACCAGGCGCAGGCCCAGGCGCTTTAGCCGCACCCCCAGCTCCAGGTCTTCCCAGCCGTAGAGGTGAAACCGCTCGTCAAAGGGGCCGGCAGGGGTTTCACAAGCCCGCTCCAGCCAATGGCGGGCAATGGCCACGTTGCCGGTGGCAAAGAAGGCTGCCGAAAAATCGGTGGGCTTGAAGGGCTCGGAGCAGGGATCCCGAAAATTGCAGGTGTTGATTACCCGCCCGTAGGTGAAGACCTTGGCCTCGTGGGGCGAGTCGGGATTGCCGGTAACCCCGTGTCGCCGCAGCATCTGGGCATGAGCGGCCAAAAAGTGCTCCACCACCACCAGGTCGCTGTCGATAAAGACAATGATGGATCCCTGGGCGTGGCGAAACCCCAGGTTGCGGGCGGCAGCAGGGCCGCGGTGTTCTTGGCACAAAAGCCTGATCGGCGGCAAATCTGGCGGCTGGCTCTGCAGCCATTCCAGCGTGCCATCGGTGGAGCCGTCGTCCACCACCACCACCTCGTAGCCGTCGTAGGGGCCAGGCTGCTGCTGCGCCAAGGCCTGCAGACATTTCTGCAAGATGGGACGGCGGTTGTAGGTGGGGATGATGACGCTGATGTACACCGGGGATCCCTGGCTCGTAAGGCAAACCCTACCCCTAAAGTCAAGGGGTTTTTCCATACGGCTAGAGAGCTTTGAGCAGCTCTGCCGCCTGGCGCACCGTCTCGAAAAAGTGATGGACATTGGCCTCCGGAGTGGTGTGGTGCACGCCGTGGCCCAGGTTCATGATGTGGCCGCGAGATCCCGCCTTTTGAATCACCTCCAGGGTGCGCTGCCGGATGAATTCCGGGGATCCCAGCAACACCATCGGGTCGAGATTGCCCTGCACCGCCAGGGATCCCAGGCGGGCCCTGGCCTCGGCCATATCGCTCATCCAATCGAGGCTGAACACATCGATGCCAGCTTTGCCCACCCGCTCCAACAAAGCAGCGCTGCCGTTGATGTAGAGAATGAGCGGCACCTGCGGGCACCGAGCTTTCACCTGATCCACAATTTGCTTTTGGTAGGGCAAGGCCCAGGTTTCGTAGTCGCCGGGGCTGAGCTGGCCGGCCCAGGTGTCGAAGAGCTGCACCACCTGGGCGCCGCACTCGATCTGGTAGATCACGTAGCGGGCAATGCTATCCGCCAGCTTACTCAGCAACTGATGCAACACCTGCGGCTGAGTGAAGGCCAGGCTCTTGATATGGGCATAATCTTTGGAGCTGCGGCCCTCCACGGCGTAGCAGGCCAAGGTCCAAGGGGAGCCGACAAAGCCCAGCAGCGTCGCCTTCCCTTCCACCTCGCGGCGCAGAGTGCTGAGGATGGTCTTGATAAAGGGCAGGCTTTCTTCCGGCTCTAGCAGTCGGATTTGCTCAACTTGGGCCTGGGAGCGGATCGGCGGGTCGATGATCGGCCCCTGCTGCTCCACCAACTCAAAGGGGATCCCCATGCCCTCGAGGGGGGTGAGGATGTCGCTGAACATAATGACGCCGTCGGGGGCAAAGGCGCGAAACGGCTGCAGCGAGATCTCAATCGCCAGCTCCGGGATCTCGCAGCGCTGCTTGAAGGTGTATTTGCTCTGCAGCTCGCGGTAGGCCGCCATGTAGCGACCCGCCTGGCGCATCATCCAAACGGGGGGACGATCTACCACTTCCCCGCGGGCCGCCCGCAGCAGACGGTCGCCATCGCCGACGGAGGAAGGAGAAGCGCTGAGCTGAGCAGGTGAGTGGGACATGGAAAGACCAAGCCGGTTCAAGATCCTCAATGCATCCTGACATTGGGGGGACGGCTAGCGCAAGCTCGCGGCCCTTCCTCTTGACCCTTTCCTTAGGGGTTGCAACTTGCTTTCACCGGCTGAGGAAGGCGGATCCCGACCTAGAGTGGACATGAGATAATGTCAGCTTGCAGGCCTGTTGTAGAACCCATTCCCGCCGTTGCTGAGTTGAGAGGAGCCCTCCCTTGGTTGCCCAAACCTTCAACCTGGACACCTACTTGAGCCAACGCCAGCAACAGGTGGAAGAGGCGCTTTCTGCGGCATTGGTTCCCGCCTATCCGGAGCGCATTTACGAGGCGATGCGCTACAGCCTGCTGGCGGGGGGGAAACGCCTGAGGCCGATCCTCTGTCTGGCGGCCTGTGAGTTGGCCGGCGGCTCTGTGGAGCAGGCCATGCCCACCGCCTGCGCCCTGGAGATGATCCACACCATGTCGCTGATCCACGACGATCTGCCGGCGATGGACAACGACGATTTTCGCCGCGGCAAGCCCACCAATCACAAGGTATTCGGCGAGGATATCGCCATTTTGGCAGGAGATGCCCTGCTGGCCTATGCCTTTGAGCATATCGCCAGCCAAACGCGGGGGGTGCCGCCGCAGTTGGTGCTGCAAGTCATTGCCCGCATTGGCCATGCTGTGGCGGCAACCGGCTTGGTAGGGGGCCAGGTGGTGGATCTGGAGTCCGAAGGCAAAGCCATTTCCCTAGAAACTTTGGAGTACATCCACAGCCACAAGACGGGTGCTCTGCTGGAGGCCTCGGTGGTTTCGGGAGGGATCCTGGCAGGGGCCGATGAGGAGCTGCTGGCGCGGCTGAGCCACTACGCTCGGGACATCGGCCTGGCTTTTCAGATCGTGGACGACATTTTGGATGTTACTGCCACCAGCGAGCAACTGGGCAAAACGGCAGGCAAGGATCAAGCTGCCGCCAAAGCCACCTACCCCAGCTTGTTGGGCCTAGAGGCTTCCCGGCAGAAAGCTGAGGAACTGATCCAATCGGCCAAGGAGGCGTTGCGCCCCTACGGATCCCAGGCCGAGCCCCTGTTGGCTCTGGCCGATTTCATCACCCGCCGCCAGCATTGAGACAAGAGGACAAGAAGGTAGATGGGATCCCTGTCCACCCTGTCGGAGACCCTGGTCGCGTTCTGGTGCCGGAGAGCCCTATGCTGCAGCAGTTGATGGCCAACCACGTTCTCTGGGTTGCTCTGCTGGCCAGTGTCTTGGCCCAGGCCATCAAGCTGATCCTGGCCTATGTGCGTTCGGGCAAGCTCAACCTGCGGGTTTTGGTGGAGACAGGGGGGATGCCCAGCTCTCACGCAGCGCTGGTAACGGCTTTGTCGGTGGGGGTGGGGCTGGAGGAAGGCTGGGACAGCCTGCTGTTTGCGGCAACGATGGTCTTTGCGCTGGTGGTGATGTACGATGCCGCCGGGATCCGTCAGGCTGCCGGCAAGCAGGCGCGGGTGCTGAACCGCCTCATGGAAGAATGGTTTGAGGAGAAGGGTGCAGATCGCTTCCAGGAGCCCTACTTGAGGGAGTTGCTGGGCCATACGCCCGTCCAGGTGATCGCCGGAGCAGCCTTGGGGGCAGCCTGTATCACGTTATCTTTTGTCCTGGGAATCAACTGAACGCAATTGGGGCATGCTAGAGCAGGAGCATCACGGGTGGTCATGGCCTCCAGTTCTCAACCTCGTCCGATCCAGCGCTGCCCGGCCTGTGGCAAGCCGATCCCGGCCTATCGCTACAAGTCCCCCTACTGCGACCACTGCGGTTGGCGGGCAACCCCGGCAGGGCAAACCCCTCAAACAGGCGGATCTGGGGGCCAGAGATCCGGAGCTCAGGGGAGTAGGATTCAACAACACATTCAGCGCCTCGGCCTGCCCCCTCTGTTGCAGCCGCTGTTGAAGTTCGACTTTTACCTCTATCTGGGCTGGGGGATCAGCCCTCTGTTTCCGCTAGTCGTGGATCGACCGCTGCTGGCCGAATCCAATTACCTGTTGCTGCTCCCGCTCCTGTTGAGCTGGGGGCTGCTCTACTTGGCAGTGCGGGATCGGCCGTTGCCCCAGGATTTGCGGCTGCCGCGGCTGCTGCTGGATGTGGCGTTTATCCTGCTGCCCTTCTTCCAAAAAATCAACGTTTCCAAGGCCCCCAACCGGCCCTACTGGAATGCTCTGCTCATCTGGGTCATCGGGCTCCTCCTGTTTGCCGCCGTGGGGCTGTGGAGCTTTAGCCTGCTTCTGACGGCATTGACGCTGCTGTTGACCAGCTTCTGCACGCTGCTGTTCTAGCCGAGATGGTTGACAAACACTCCAGCCTCCCATGAGCATTCCTGCTGCCCGCCAACGCTTCCTCCAAGAAATTCAAGCGGATCCCATCGATCTGGGCCGAGCGGCCCTCTGGATCGCCCAAGAAGCCTATCCCGACTTGGATGTAGAAGAGTATTTGGCCGCTTTGGATGAGATGGCCGCAGAAGTGCAAGAGCGTCTTCCTCCCGAGCGCTACCCCCTGCGCGTCATCCGGATTTTAAATCGCTATCTCTTTGAAGATCTGGGCTTTTGTGGCAACAGCGAAGACTATTATGACCCGCGCAACAGCTTTTTAAACGAGGTGATCGATCGGCGCACCGGGATCCCGATCACTCTTTCTCTGATCTATCTAGAGCTGGCGCGGCGGATCGATTTTCCCATGGCAGGGGTAGGCATGCCCGGCCACTTTCTGGTGCGGCCCCTGTTTGCAGACGCGGAGATTTTTGTGGATCCCTTTCATCAGGGAGAAATTTTGTTTCCCGAGGACTGCCAAGAGCGTTTGGCACAGATCTACGGGCCCAGGATCCCTTTACAAGATCATCACCTCCGCCCCACCCCTCCTCGCCTAATCTTGGTGCGGCTGCTCAACAATCTTAAGCAGATTTACTTGAGCCGCGCCCAGCTAGAGCTTGCCTTGGCAGCGGTGGAGCGCATCTTGTTATTGATCCCAGAGTCCTTGCCCCACCTGAGGGATCGGGGCTTGCTCTGTTACCAGTTGGGGCGTTGGCAGCAGGCCTGTCAGGATCTGAGGCACTACCTCAACCAGGCGACCCTCCACCCAGAGCTCAGCGGCCCCGACGAGCATTTAATCCAAGAGATCCTACAAAGGCTAGAAGCTTACTCTGACTAAAGTCAGGTGCAGCAATTGCTCGAAAAAATCCTCCAATCGAGAGCTGGTCACCTAAGCAATACGGATCTCATCTGAAATCTCGCCTTGCCATCTTTGGGTGTCGCTGGGGCTTTTGCAAGAGTCTGGAGCAGCTTTCACCTCCTGGCGAAGAATTGCCTCTACCAGCTCGTCTAAAGCTTCCAGGTCAGATAGGTTGTAGTCTTTTTCCCGAAGGATTTTGTTAATAGAAAACTCCTGCTGCAGCGTCAGGGTCGAGGATCGTAAGACCTCGTCGATAATCTCGCGAATGCTCATTACAACCTCACAATCTGATGGCAATCTCAGCGGAGAATTTGTTATCTGAGCTCATAAACCTAGAATGCAAGAAATACTTGACGTAGCCATCCTGAGGATCACGTATTTTGGCCAAGATCTAGGGCCGCCCATGCTAAGGGAAACTGCCAAGGGTACTTTCACGGGGCCTCGCCGAGGCTTGGGAGCTCCCCAGGGAGGCTTGTCCGGTTCGCCTTTCCCAATCTTTTGCGAAGGGGGTGCGAGTGATGGGTTCACCCGATAGCTGCTGCAGTTTTGGCGACTTTGGGGCCAGTCGCGCCACGAGTGAGTTGCTTGGTCTAGGATTCCGGGGGGCGATCCACTAGTCTGTTGGTACTCCATTAGGATGAAGTGGGATCCTGTCGGCTAGCGGGTTTTGTGGGAAATCCCAGTCAAATCGCAGGTGAGGTTGTAGCACCATGACATTGACTTGGCAAACGGATGGACAGACTTGGTTTCTTCTGCCTCCCCAACCCCGTGCCGTGATCCACTTTCTGGGCGGAGCTTTTGTGGGATCCGCCCCACAATTTTTCTACAGCCGCCTGCTGGAAGAATTGGCCCGTATGGGCATGGCCGTTGTGGCTACCCCCTACACCACCGATATCGATCACGCGCAACTGGCTTTTAAAGCAGCGCAATCTTTGCATAGAAGCCTGCAGAGCAAAGGTTTGATGGGGTTGCCCCTCTTTGGCTTGGGCCACAGCCTTGGCGGTAAGCTGCAGATCCTCTCCTGCCTAGCCCTTCCTTCTTTGGGATCCCAGCGGCGCGGCAATATTTTCTTGGCCTACAGCAATGCGGGACTGGAACGGGCGCTGCCGGTGCTGCAGGCCTTGGCCCAGGCGTGGCCGCAACAGCAACTGAGCACTCTGTGGCGGATGTGGATGGGATCCTCGTCACCGCCAGTGAATCTGTGGTTGGAGTTTGAGCCTTCTCCGGCAGAAACCAATCGCCTTATCGAGGAGCAGTATCCGGTTAGAAACAACCTGCTTGTAGAGTTTCAGCAGGATGATATTGACGATATTCCGCTGCTCTATCAACAGCTTCGCCGCAAGTACGGAGGCTACACCGAATGGCAACGCCTGGAGGGGGATCACTTAACCCCGCTGGGTTTCAGCTATCCTTTCCGGGTCGGGGGGGAGTTCAGTCCCATCGATGCTTTCGCGCAGTTTTTTTATCAAAACTTACTGGCTCCTAACCAACGAATGATCCGGAGTATTCAAGCCTGGCTGGCAGCACAACTGGCTTAGTCGAGCCAGCTTAGGTCGGAGAGGAGCTCCTGTGAGTGGGGAGACTGAGCCTGCAGAGGAAACAGCATCTGTAGAATATCGCTCATCAGGAAGTAACAGGTTAAAACACCACCGGCAGCTACGGCCACCAGCGTTCCCGCCAACATGCGCGAGAACTCCTGCCGCTGAAACGCCTGTTCCATTAAGCGCAGCGCCCAGAACCCCAGTAGGATCACAATGGCAAGGATAATCAACATATCGTAATCTAAGCTGTAATCTATTGTAACGAACCTGTCGCTCAACTGCTATTGACAAAACCTGGTTAAAGCGTAAAGAGTTCTCTGTCTTCTGCAGCCAGCAACTTGTCGGCGGGGTAGCGGCGGGCGCGGCCCCCTGGGGCCTTGCCGGCCTTGTCTAAGCTACAGGCCCCAAAGGGATCCCGCTGGCAAAGATTGCTGGGCGTTCAAGCGGCCTACACCTGTCGCCCTTCGGGGGAAGCGCCGGCAACTGTTGCAAGATCTGGCAAAGGAGAAAGCTTCCGGGCAGCTCCTAGCTCCTCAGGCCAATTGTCTGCAGGATACCAAAATACATCGACCCGCCAGCGGCTGCTCGCAGGGGGATCCCTTACACTTGAGCTAACTGCTGCTTGAGAGGTGGGGTATGGTACGGCGGAGGCTGGCCGGCGCGGCTGGATCCCTGGCACTTCAGCGTTCTCTGCAGGCTCCTTTGCAGCAGCGCAGCCGGGCGATCAACCGTCGCCGCAAACTGATCTACCGCAGAACTCGCCTACTCTACCAGCGCAACTTGCCCCTTTACCTGCGCAATTTGCTGTTGCAGTACCGCACCAGCTTTATCTACAACCTCAAAGCTAGAGCTGTGATCAGAACTCGCTAGAGAATGTCGAGCTATCTTTTCGCTCTCAGCACAACGGTCTTCACAGCGCGAAAAACAGGCAGATGGCGATGGACATTGCCCTGCCGGAAAGTCTGGATTTATAGTTAAAAATTGTTGTCTGTAAGTCTTCTAAGAGAGAGGCCGGTCTCCCTCCGAGAGAAAAGAGTTGGAAGCGGGAGCCAAGCTAAGGCTACCGAATTGTAAAGCGGCCAACTCCTATCTTCTCGCCGTTGACATGAACCTCGACGCGGTAGCGCCCGGTGTAGGGTTGGCTGAAGCTGAGAAAGCCTCGCACCGTGTCGGCTAGGGGATCCCAGGGAAAATCAAACTTGCGGATCAGTTGCTCGCTCCCGGCTTCTCCGCCCTCGTAGTACCAGAGCATCTCCACCTGGGCGTTGGCAGGGAGGCTGCCCACCGGCAAGATGGCCCAGATCAAGGTGTCGGTGGTCTTAAACTCGGTTGTGGCCTCGCCAGGGCTGCCGTCTCCCCGACCTCGGTGCAGGCTGATCACCCTTGTCCCCGCCTCGTTTGGGGCTTTCTGGCTATAGGCGCGGGCATTGGCTTGCGCTTCCTGAGCGAGGCGATCCAGCTCGGCCAGCAAATCTTCCTGCCGCTTCAGGGCCTCGGTTGCTTCCTGTAGCCAGTGGGCGATCGGCTGCTCTGGAGCTGGGGAAGAAGGCTTTCGGGCGGCCCCGGTAAGGTTTTGGATGGGAAAGCCCCGAGCCGTCCCCACCTCGCTGCCCAGCAAGTTCAGCCAGCGGCTCCGCATTTCGGGTGTCATCTCTGGCTTGGCGGCGTAGGCAATGCGCACAGGGCCGTCTGGGCCTTGGGTGATGCGGCCAATTTCATGCTCTTGGATCCCGGCAACCTGCCCACGACAGCCGGCGCTACGGAACTCGTAGAGGACATCCTCTTCGCTTTCCCGGTGAAACTCCCACGTTGTTTGGGGGCAGTACTCTAGGAGATTATTCCGCATATTGTTTGCCAGGAAGCGGGGCAATTTTGGTACCTGAACGTTCATGACCGAGAGCATTTCTCTCCAAGAGGCCAAGCTCGCCTCGGGCCGTATGAGAACAGTCAATGTAGCTGTCTCAGTAACTTGGCGATCGGCAAAAGCCCACTCCCCCACATCTCCTTCAATGAGGACATTTCCTGAAGGGCTGAGGTGAGCCGAGGCAAAGAGCAGGCCGGCAAAAAGGTTCAACATGATGATCCTCCCTACCAAGATTTGTACTGGGAAATGAGAGGGGAAAGTTCTCAATCAGCTCGCCGGGCAGGCAACGAAAGGAGACTGGACAAGAAGGACAGCCCTTTGTTGTCGCTTTCTCAAGGCTCACCCCAGAGGAGCTCAATGATCCGGGTGGCTTTTGGCAAAATGGCAGTTACAGCCTGCTTGGGCAAAACCCGTATCGTCACACGAGCTGAAACCTTACTCAGGTAAGGTTTTTTCTGTGGGCTATATTCCTTTGAACCGCAAGCTCTAGAGGGCACCAGTAGCCTATCACAGGCTAGCTCAGTTTCGATCCCTGTTTTTCAGAAACGCCACATTCTTTCTGAGCAGTATACTCGTTTACCTTAAGCAGATATGATTTTGTTCGTTCAAAAACCTAAAACTCTCTCGGATGACAATTGAGAGTCATCGAGAACAAATCATTCACCGGAGTCGTCGGCGCCAGAAGGGAGGATCTTCCCGGTTATCAACCAGTTATCCCCCACAGTCTGCAGTTGCGGCTCCAACAGTTGCCAGCTTTGGTTCACATCCGGGATCCCTTCTCCTGCTACGGGGGTTGGCGCGTCGGCCCCGCCCAAGATCTTGGGAGCGATGAAGGCGGCCACCTTCTGGATGGCCCCATCTTTAAGGGCTGCCCAGGCCAAGGTGCCGCCGCATTCCCAGAGGGCACTCAGACAGCCTCGCTCAAAGAGAACCTGCGCCGCTTGAGCCGGGGTTACTTGATCCAGGTGCAGCAGCTCCACCCCTTGCTTGGCCAGGGATCCCCAGAGGGGATGGGCTTCAGTGGCCTCGGTAATCACCAAAGTTGGCGCCTCCTCCGCTCGCCACAGGTGGGCCAGCGGGGGCAGATTCAGAGAGCGGCTGAGAACCACTCGCAGGGGCTGGGATCCGTGAAAATCCGGCAGGCGGCAGGTAAGGTGGGGGTTATCGTGCCAGACGGTGCCGGAGCCCACGATGACTGCATCGTGCCAGGCCCGCTGGCGGTGAACCCACTCTCGCGCCAGCGGATTGCTGATCCAGCGGCTGTGGCCGGTGGCGGCGGCGCTCTTGCCGTCTAGGGTCATGGCGTATTTGAGCAGGCCAAAACACCGTTTCTGCACAATGGCGAAGGCAAAGCCTTCGTTGAGCTCCTGACATTCCTGCTCCAGCACCCCCACCGTCACCTCAACCCCTGCCTCCTGCAGGCGGCGGATCCCTTTGCCGGCCACCAGGGGATTGGGATCCTGCATTCCCACCACCACCCGCCGGATCCCGGCAGCCAGGATGGCCTCGGTACAGGGAGGGGTGCGCCCGTAGTGGTTGCAGGGCTCGAGGTTGACGTAGAGGGTAGCGCCCTTGGCCAGGGATCCCGCCTGTTGCAAAGCCAACACCTCGGCATGGGGCTGGCCGGCTCCCGGATGAACGCCTTCCCCCACCACCTGATCCCCCCGGACAATAACGCAAGCTACCCGCGGGTTAGGGGAGGGGCGCTGCGGTGTGGAGCGGGCCAAGGACAGGCACCGTTCCATCCATTGCCGATCCGAGTTCATAAGGGGCCGGGATCAAGCTACAGTTGCTCTGGATTCTAGCCTTGCCATCTGGGGAACAAAAGCCGACCCGTTCCCTTCAAGTGCGCGACGGATCTGGGCGCTGTTGGCGACTTCACCCGCTGGCCCGTCCAGGAGCTGGAGGGCGTTTTTGGTAAGCTGGTTACGGCCTTGGCAGAAGGGATCCCATGGACAGCCTTCAACTTTGGCAGCGCTACTGCGATTGGCTCTACTACCATCCCGAGCTGGAAATTTTTGTTGATATCAGCCGCATCCGTTTTACTTCCGCTCAGGTGGAAGCGCTGCGGCCTGCCTTTGCCCGCGCCTTTGCCGAGATGCAGGCCCTAGAAGCCGGGGCCATTGCCAATCCCGACGAAGGCCGCCAGGTGGGCCACTACTGGCTGCGGGCGCCGGAGCTGGCTCCTAGCGCCGAAATTCGGCAGGCAATTCAAGACTGCCTCGAACAGGTGGAGAGCTTTGCCAAGAAGATCCACTGCGGCACGATCCCAGCCAGTGGGGGAGGGCGTTTCACCGAGCTGCTCTGGATTGGCATTGGCGGCTCGGCTCTGGGGCCACAATTTGTGGCGGAGGCCCTGGCTCCGCTGCAGCCGCCCTTGAACATTCACTTCATCGACAACACGGATCCGGACGGGTTTGACCGGGTGCTGGGACGGCTGGCCGGCAAACTGGGACAAACCCTGGTGGTTGTCACCTCCAAATCCGGCAACACGCCCGAGCCGCGCAACGCCTTGGTGGAAGTGGAGCTGGCTTACCGGAAGGCAGGGATCCCCTTTTCTGCCCATGCAGTGGCCATCACCGGCCCCGGCAGCCAATTGGAGCAGCAGGCGCGGCAGGAGGGGTGGCTAGCCGTTTTTCCCATCTTCGACTGGGTGGGGGGGCGCACCTCGGAAACTTCCGCGGTGGGCCTGCTGCCGGCAGCGTTGCAGGGGATCGACATCCGGGCTTTGCTGGCCGGAGCTGCCACCATGGACAAAGCCACCCGCGTACCCCATCTGGAGCGCAATCCTGCCGCCCTCTTGGCCATGGCCTGGTACATCGTCGGCGAGGGGCGAGGGCGCAAGGATATGGTGGTTTTACCCTACAAAGACCGCCTGGCGCTGTTTAGCCGCTACCTGCAGCAGTTGGTGATGGAATCTCTAGGCAAGTCCCACGACCTGCAGGGCAACCGCGTGGAGCAGGGCCTAACCGTCTACGGCAACAAGGGCACCACCGATCAGCACGCCTACGTGCAGCAGTTGCGGGACGGCCTCAACAACTTCTTCGTCACCTTCATCGAGGTGCTCCAGGATCGCGAGCCGGGGATCCCTTCCCCCTTCGTAGAGCCCGAGGTAACCAGCGGCGACTATCTGGATGGCCTGCTGCAGGGCACCCGCCAAGCCCTCTACGAAAACGGGCGCGACTCCGTCACCATAACGCTGCCGCGGGTGGACGCCCGCTCCGTGGGGGCCCTGATTGCCCTCTACGAACGGGCAGTGGGCCTCTACGCCTCTTTAATCCAGGTCAACGCCTACCACCAGCCGGGGGTGGAAGCAGGCAAGAAAGCGGCCAGCGCCGTCCTGCAGCTCCAGCGCCAGGTGCTGGAGGTGATGCGAGAGCAAAAGGGATCCCTGACCTTGCCCCAGTTGGCGGAAAAACTGGGCTGCCCAGAGCGCATCGAGACCCTGTACTGGATTGTGCGGCATCTGCAAGCCAATGGCCGCAGTCTAGTGCTTGTGGGGGATCCTGGCCGACCCTTGGAGCTAAGCATCCAGCCGCGCCCGGCCTGAGAGTATAGAAGAGGCAACCTGAAGAGAGGTTTGACCAATCTGTACCTTACCTTAAACCCCTCCTGTGCAGCCGGCCTGTCTGCCTAGAATCGAGCAAGAGGCTACTCCAGGAGGAGACTATGGACCAACCTGCCGCCGTCCTGCCTTTACAAACCCCAAAAGATGTCTCCATCGAGGACATTGAGCAGGAGCTGAACAAGATCTGGTCCTCCAAGGGAGAGAGCGTTGCCGCCCGGGCTGCCACCTTTACCCTGGTGGTGTATGAGTCGCTAGACGATGCCCTGCTGCTGCCTTCCCCCACCGTCGAAGCCATTGCCACCCAGAACCCCTGCCGCGTCATCGACCTAAGGGCCAAACGGGAGGGAGCCACAGACGACGCCATCGAGGCCCAGGTGGCGGCCTATTGCCCGGTGACCCGCGAGCAGCGCAGCTCGCTGGTGTGTTGTGAGTACATCACCCTGAAAGCGCCGGAATCGGCTTTTGTGCGCGCTTGCAGCACTGTCGCCTCGCTGTTGATCCCCAACCTGCCCACGTTCCTGTGGTGGCAAGGGAACTTAGACTTGAATAGCTTGTTGTTTCAAAAGCTGGTAGCCCTGAGCAACCGCGTCATCGTCGACTCGCGGGGCTTTGTCAACCCAGAAGAAGACCTGCAGGAAATTCATCTCCTCATCAGCGAGGGGCACCACTGCGGGGATCTCAACTGGCGACGGCTGCTGCCCTGGCAGGAACTCACCGCCCAAGCCTTCGACCCCCCAGATCGGCGAGAGTCTCTGTCCTGGATAGATCAAGTAACCATTGACTACAGAGCTGGCAACCCCTGCCAGGCCCTCCTTTTCTTGGGCTGGCTGGCCAGCCGGCTGGGGTGGACGCCCACCGAGCGGGCCCAGACTTGGGAACACGACTACGAGATCGACCGCATCCGCTTCCAAACCCAAGCGGGAGGCGAGGTGAGGGCAGAATTGGCTGCCGTGCCCCTGGTCTCGGAGATGAGCCAGGCGGGAGATCTCATCGGCTTGCGCCTCACCTCCAGCAACCAGGAAGCCGACGCCTGCACCGTGCTCTGTTCAGAAACCACAGGGTGCATGCGCATGGAAGCCATGGGAGGTGCCCAGAGGTGCGTGGTTCGCCAGGTGGCTCCCCTGGAGCAGGAGTCCTTGGAAACGCTGCTAGCTGCCGAGTTGCAGCGGCCTGGCCCCGACTATCTTTACGAAGAGACCTTAGGGGTGGTGGCCCAGATCCTCAAATTAAAGAAAAGCGGAGCGCTGGGGTAGAATCTCGATTTCGTTGTTGGCAATCTTGGGGAGACGGATACTGTCTCGCGTTCAAATGCAGGGAAGCGAAGACCCCAACCCAGCGCTTGACAGACGAGAACCTAGGCTTCTCGGGATATCCCGACAAATCGGCCCAAGAAAGCTAGCCAGATCCGCCTATCCACTGTCGAAGCCAGCTCAGCGCAGCCCCAGGACGGAGGCCAGCACGCTGTGACCTACCAGGGCTTCCACCGCAATGCTAATGGCAAACCCCAGCATGGCCAATCGCCCGTTCCAGCGCTCGGCCTTTTCCGTCCACCCAATTTCCCACTCGGGCGGAGCCTCGCCCTCTTGCCCATACTGAGGCACGTATCGCGGACGAGCAGCACCCTCCCAGCCCGCAGGACGCTTGGAGTTGAAGAAAGCCATCGAACCGAGGGCAACAGCAGCCACCAGCCCGCTCACCATAACGGCAATGTAAGGAAAGAAAGGGTTGTCGAGGATCATCGGCCTGTTGGGTTCAGTGAAACAGTCAATAGCCTGGGTAGCGAGCCGATCGGGCAGCCCCCAGACAGAACGCCCGACCTGATGCTTGCGTAAAACTCAGATGTTCTCAACTATCGCAGTCCCAGCCACTGAGCGAGAGTGGTGGCAAAAACACTGTGACCCACCAGCGCCTCTGTGGCAACGCTGATCACCAAACCCACCATAGCCAGGCGGCCATTCCAACGCTCCGCCTGCTCCGTCCAGCCCGGGATCCAGTCGTTGGTGGTGTCGTAGTATTGGGCCACAGAAGCGGAGTCCAGGCGAGAAGGGATCCTAGGAGAGGATTGCATAGGTAATGCCTCATAACTGTACGTAAACAAACTTAACATAAAATTACAGTTCTTGACAACTTTTCCGACTGGCGAGGGGAGGTAGGGATCCCTGGCGAGAGGGAAGGAGTTTGCCGAGGGGTGCCCAGAGCGATGCCATACTGAGGGAGGTAGGCTTCTGCGCAGACTATGGCGGTATCCTCTCTTTCTTCCCCCAAGCTGGACCAGGCTTTTGACGCTGCTGCCGACTTAGCTGCCCAGGTGCGGTCGGATTTTCCAATTTTGCAGCGCCAAGTCAACGGCCAGCCGCTCATCTATTTTGACAATGCGGCCACTTCCCAGAAGCCGCTGGCGGTTTTGCAGGCAATGGATTTCTACTATCGGCACAGCAACGCCAACGTGCACCGGGGAGTGCATACCTTGGGCAACGAAGCCACGGAGGCCTACGAGGGGGCGCGGGAGAAGATTGCCCGCTTTATCAACGCGCCTTCCCCGCAAGAGATCATCTACACCCGCAACGCCAGCGAGGCCATTAACCTGGTGGCCTACAGTTGGGGCATGAGCACCCTAGAGCGGGGGGATGAGATTATTCTGTCGGTGATGGAGCACCACAGCAACTTGATCCCCTGGCAATTCGTGGCTCAAAAGACGGGGGCCTGCCTCAAGTTTATCCAGATCACGCCCGAGGGCGAGCTGGATTTGGAGCACTACCGCTCTTTGCTGGGCGACCGCACCCGCCTAGTGGCTGTAACTCACGTCTCCAACATGCTGGGATCCATCAACCCTGTCCGGGAGGTGGTTGAGTTAGCCCATCGCTGTGGGGCCAAGGTGTTGCTGGATGCCTGTCAGAGCGTGCCCCACATGCCGGTGGATGTGCAGGCCCTAGACTGCGATTGGCTGGCCTTTTCTGGGCACAAGATGGGCGGCCCCACGGGGATCGGGGTGCTCTACGGCAAGCGGGAGCTGCTGCGGGCCATGCCGCCCTTTTTGGGCGGGGGCGAGATGATTGCCGAGGTGTACTGGGATCACGCCACCTACGCCGATATCCCCCACAAGTTTGAGGCGGGCACGCCGGCCATTGCCCAAGCGGTGGGTCTGGGGGCAGCCGTCGATTACCTAAGCCAGATCGGTCTGGAGCGCGTGCATGCCCATGAGCAAAAGTTAACCGCTCGCCTCCTAGAAGGGCTTCAGCGCATTCCAGGCATTACAATCTATGGCCCCAAGGACCCGACGCGGCGGGCGGGGCTGGTCAGCTTTTCGGCGGAGGGCATCCACCCCCACGACCTGTCCACCCTGCTGGATGAGCAGGGGATCGCCATCCGGGCCGGCCACCACTGCACCCAGCCGCTGCATCGCCACTTGCAGGTGCAATCGACGGCGCGGGCCAGCGTTTACCTCTACAACACCTTGGCCGAGGTGGATCGCTTCCTGGAGGTGCTGGCGGAGGCGGTGGCGTTTTTCAGGGAGGCCTTGGGGTAGCCGAGGAAGATGCTCTACCGCCGCTTTGGGCGCACACAGCAGCTTATGTCGGCTTTCTCCCTGGGCAGCATGCGCCTAGTCCATGTGCCGCCGGAGCAGGCCCAGGCCACGGTGGCAGCGGCGCTAGAAGCAGGGATCAACCACATCGAAACGGCGCAGGCCTATGGCCAGGCCGAGGTGCTCTTGGGGGAGATCCTGCAGAAGCTGGCGGTGCCGCGGCAGCGCTTGATCCTGACCACCAAGCTCACGCCTGGCGAGAGGCTGCGGGAACGGCTGGAGGGATCCCTGCAGCGGCTACAGGTGGAGTATTTGGATCAGTTTGCCTTCCACGGCATCAACCTGCCCGAACACCTGGAGTGGGTGCTGCAGGAGGGCTTGCCGCTGCTGCGGCAGGCGCAGCAGGAGGGCTTGGTGCGCTACATCGGCTTTTCCACTCATGGATCCCTGGAGCTAATCCTGCAGGCCATCCAGAGGGGCCAGTTTGACTTTGTGAATTTGCACTACCACTTTTTCCAGCAGCGCAATGCCGCGGCCCTGGAGGCGGCAGCCCAGCAGGATATGGGGGTGTTCATCATCTCCCCTGCCGACAAAGGGGGGATGCTCTATCGCCCGCCCCAGCGTCTCCGGGAGAGCTGTGCGCCCTTTAGCCCCCTGGAGTTTGCCTATCGATTTTTGCTGGCGGATCCCCGCATCCACACCCTCAGCCTGGGCATTACCCATCCCGACGAGCTGCAGACGGCCCTGGCGGCCCTGCAGGATCCCGAGCGCTGGTGGACGGAGGGCCTGCAGGTACAGGAGCGGCTGCATCAAGCGGAGCAGGAACGCCTGGGCTCCAGCCGCTGTGCCCAGTGCTACGCCTGCCTGCCCTGTCCCGAAGGGATCCACATCCCAGAGGTGCTGCGGCTGCGCAACTTGGCTCTTGCCCACGAGATGACCGAGTTTGCCCAATATCGCTACAACATGTTCGGCCAGGCAGGGCACTGGTTCCCAGGGGTGCCTGCCGACCGCTGCAGCGAGTGCGGCGACTGCCTGCCCCGTTGTCCGCAGCACCTGCCGATCCCGGAGTTGTTGGCCGAAACCCACCGCCTTTTGCACCGCTCTCCCATCCGGCGGCTGTGGGAGTAAGGGCCCCTTCTCCCAGGGGGTGAGGGGGGTGAAAATCCTGGCCAGGAGAGCCAGCTAGGGGGAAGCCTCTTGCTGCTCCGGAGTTCAAGGCTCTAGCGCCGCTTGCTGCACAGGGTTTTGGCACGGTTGTGTACCTGTCTAACAAACAGAGGCAGGAGCTGTTCCTGAATGTAGGCAAAGGCTGCCGGGAGGCCTTCTCTTTCGTAGATAAGGCCGATTTCTGCCTCCACCTGGGTGGGATCCCGCAGAGCCGACAAAAATTGGTTGGAGGTGAGCCAGGTGAAGAGTTCCGCGCGGCTAAGATCGCAGCCGGGAGGGGAAGGCACCTGCCAGTCGGGTGGCGGGCCGAGCAGCCACTGGCGGGCAAAGAGGCTCAGCACCGCATCTCCTAGCCACGCCTTGTCCCGTCGGGATCCCTCGTCCAACTGGGCCACCTGCTGTCTGACGGTCGAAGCAAACTGGGATCCGGGCACCATGGGCAGCACTTAGAAGGAGCAGCAAGGGTAGCAGAGCTTCCCTGCCTCATTCTACTAAGATGGGGTCTGGCCCACCCTCAGCGGGTAAAGGGGCGGAGTTGGCTGTTTTGAGGATCTCAGTGCATGTTGTTGGAGCTTACCCCAGAAGAGTGCGAGGCGGTGATCCCGCTGGTGCCGACGCGGCTCCAGTACGCAGCTTACTGGAGCGATGCCCTCAAGAGCGTAGGCCGGATCATTACAGCTATTTTGGTGGGCGTAGCGCTGCTGGTGCTGTCTCGCGCTTTTGGCGAGGGATCCTTCTTGGGGGCAGTCTCCTTTCTGGCGGGGTTTCTCTCGTTGCTCTACCCTTTCCTCTGGGGGCCCCTCTACACCATCTCCCGCCGGCAGCTAGCCTTTCGCGAGATCCCTTACGGAGGGCTCTTTTTTGGCCAGGTGTTGAGCACCCGCCGCTACGAGGTGGTGGTGGAAGAGCGGGAAAAGGTGGATGAAGAGGGGCAACTCTATATTGAAGAAGTGCGCGAGCGCCAGTTTGAGATGGAAATTGGCGATGAAACAGGAGTTCTCTACCGAGTGCGGGCCAGGGACGATCCCCGCTACCGGCGAATTGTTAAAAAGCAATCGGTGCTGGCGCTGGTGAAGGCCTATTCCCGCGATCTGCGGCGCCGACCGACCTTGAGCGAAGTCTACGTGGTCAAGCTAGGGGAGTGGGTGGGAGATGTTTCCTATCTGGATCGGGAGGCGTTTTTGGAGTTGGCCGACGAGCTGCTGGCGCTCGAGCTAGGACCGGAGGCGAAGGCATAGAAACCTTATGTCAGAGGCTGGAATCACCCGCGCAGCTTGGATCGTGGCGGCCTTGGTGGTGTCGGCAGCCCTGGGGCCGCGGTTGGCTCTGCCTTTGGCTGGGATGGTGGGCTTGGTGATTGTCGAGCAGGTGGCCTTTGGGGGGCGGCTCTCGGGGTTGCTGGGCGCGCTGCTGGATTGGGCTTCTCCAGCCTATCGGCGGCGGGTCATCTGCCACGAGGCAGGACACATTGTGGTGGCCCACCTGCTAGGGATCCCCTTGCGCGGCTACGTGCTGGGCCCCTGGCAGGCTTTCCGACACGGGATCCCCGGCTACGGGGGAGTGCAGCTGGATCAAGCCCCCATGCGCACCTGGGAAGCCCAGGGGGGCATCCCCTGGGCAGATCTAGAGCGCTACAGCCTGTTTTGGATGGCAGGGGCTGCCGCGGAGTCTCTCCAATATGGCCAAGTGGTGGGAGATGAGGAGGATAGACAACAGTTGGCCAAGCTGCTGGCAGGGATCTCAGCAGCCCAGCCCTTGACCTCTGCGGCTCAAATGAGGGCCTACATCAACCGCTTTCTGCGCCAGAGCCGGGCCTTGTTGCAAGCCCACCCCGAAGCCTATGCCGTTGCCGTCCGGCACCTAGAGCAGGGATCCCCCCTCCAAGACTGCCTAGCTGCCCTTGCGGCCAGCTTGGAGGAGCGGTGTCAACAACCTCCCTCGCCCTCTTCTGAAACCTCTTGCTGATACACTGTGACATACGAAAAAAGCTCGGGATCCCCCAGGCTCGGGATCCCAGCGGTTGACTACATCGTTGTGTCGCTTAGGGAGGATCCATCTTGCGCCCCATCCTCATTGCCGGCAACTGGAAAATGCACAAGACTCAGGCTGAGGCTCGCCAGTTTCTGCGCGAGTTTCGTCCAGCCCTGCAAGCCTCGTCTGCAGGGGTGAGGCCGCAGCGGCAGATCATTCTCTGCGTGCCCTTCACAGACCTGGCCGTGGTGGTAGAAGAAACGCGGGGATCCGGCATGGCTGTGGGAGCCCAGAACCTGCACTGGGAGGATCAAGGGGCGTTTACGGGAGAGATCTCCGGCCCCATGCTGGCAGAGCTGGGGGTGCGCTACGTTATCGTCGGCCACAGCGAACGGCGGCAGTACTTTGGCGAAACCGATGAAACCGTCAACCGGCGCTTGGCCGCGGCCCAGCGGCACGGGCTCACCCCCATCCTCTGTGTGGGGGAAAGCTTGCAACAGCGGGAGCAAGGCCTGACCGAGTCTTGGATTGTGGGACAGTTGGATCGCGCCTTGCCGGGGATCGATCTGCGCAACCTCGTGATTGCCTACGAGCCAATCTGGGCCATTGGCACGGGGAAAACCTGTGCAGCCGCCGAGGCCAACCGCGTCATCGGCCTTATCCGCCAGCATCTGGGCGCCGACCACCTGCCCATCCTCTACGGTGGCTCGGTCAAAGCCAGCAACATCGACGAGCTGATGGCCCAGCCGCAGATTGACGGTGTACTGGTGGGAGGGGCCAGCCTCGATCCCCAAGAGTTTGCCCGCATTGTCAACTTCCAGGCCCTGACTCCTGCCGCAGCAGCGGCTCCCTAGGTTCCTCAGCGAGATTGCCCCCACAGTAGAGCCACGGGAAAAGACTTGAGGACGGCGCCCACCGACAAGGTGTCGCCGGCAGGGATCCCTTCTTGGGTGAGGCCATTGACCCACTCCAGCCGCTTCCAGCGCGGCAGCTGAATTTCTGTGTCTTTCCAAACAGCGTCCCCCAAGGGATCCTGCGTCTGGTAAATTAGGGAGGTTAGGAAGCGGGGCGCCACCACCAGGACGACTTGTTTGTCGTGCTGACGGGCAAAAGCAATGACATGGTTGGCATAGGAGCCGCTCACCTGCAGGGGAATATAACTGCCTTCCAGAAATAGCTGCGGCTGTTCCTGACGGGCCTTTAGCACCTGATGGATGAGAAACAGCTTAATGCGGCCGTCGTGGCGGTGAAGCAGAAGATCTTGGATAAGTTGCAGGGGATCCTGCTTGATTCGCCGTTGAATTTCTTCGAGGTAAGCCAGGCGGCGGGAAAAGTCCACAGGCCGACGATTGTCGGGATCGACCATGCTGAGATCCCACAGCTCCGTGCCCTGGTAGATATCCGGGATCCCAGGGCTGGTGAGCTTCAGCAGGGTTTGAGAGAGAGAGTTAAAGATGCCAAAGTGGGCAATTTTGCGCTGAAAGGGCAGGAAAGACTCCAAGAAGGGGCTTGAGGGCCGCAGGATCTGATCGATGAAAGCAAGGGTAGCTTCTTCGTATTCGGTATCGGGGCGAAGCCAAGCAGTATGAACCTTAGCTTCCCGAACTGCTTTAATGGCGTAGTCTTTAACTCGCTGGATAAAGGTAGGAACTTCCTCTGGTTGAAAAGGATAGGAGCCGATCAAAGTCTGATAAAGAAAATACTCGTCGTTGCGATCGGGCAGCTCCGAACGCTTCGCTTGCTTGCTGCGAACTTTGTAGCCAAGATTCAACTCATGCCAGAGTTTAATGTGCTTCTCCCATTCAGCGGGGAGTTCCGAGAGCACATTCAGGCGGGCCCGCACATCCTCGCCGCGTTTGGTGTCATGGGTGGAGGAAGCATTCATTGAGAAGGGCCACTGGGCTGCTCGTTCTTGGTTAAAGCGATGGAACTCTTGGACAGAAATGCCAAAACGATATAGATCCCCACCTACTTCGTTCAGGGATAGCAGCCTGTTGTAAACGTAGAAGGCCGTATCCTCTACCCCTTTGGCCATGAGAGGGCCAGCCAACTGTTGCAGCCGCATGGCAAAGTAGATTTGCTCGTTTTTCTCTTCCTCTGAGACGTTTTCGGGGAACTCAAGGCAGAGAAAGCGCTGCAGGAAATTCAGCTCGTTAACCAAAATGGGCAGGTTCTCCTTAGCTTTCTCTACAGCTTGGCGGACGGCCTGTTGACCTTCTGAGCTGAGGATCCCTTCGTGGATGTAGACTCGGTAAACTGGGAAACACACCAAAACCTCTGCCAAGGCTCGGCGCAAGCTGTAGAGGGTGAAGTCATTGGCATAGCGGTGATGGCTGGTAATCTGCTTGAGCAAAAAAGCAAGGTTGTCCATGTCCCCTGCCAGGTTGCGCTCGATAATCAGCCGTTTTTTATCTTCGATAACCTGTTCTGGTGACTGTTGCAGGTTGGTGAAATCTTGATAAAGAGCACTGAAGGCTTCTGCATTCTCCGATTGGCAAAAGATGCCATTAAGCTTAGCTAAAAAGTCGTAACCCGTTGTGCCTTGAACTGGCCATTGCTGAGGTAGCTTCTCATTAGCTTCTAGTATTTTTTCTACCACAATGTAGAGATCTGGACAGCGTTCTCGCAGACGATGGAGATACTCCTCTGGGTTAAATAGGCCATCGATGTGGTCGATGCGTAAACCTGTGAAGCGCCCCTGTTCTGCGAGCTTGAGAATGAGCTGATGCGTTTTGCGAAATACTTCGCGATCTTCCATCCGCAGCGAGATCAGATCGTTGATGGTAAAAAAACGACGATAATTAATCTCCTCAGCACCCACCTTCCAAAAGGAGAGGCGAAAGTTTTGCCGTGCCAAAAGGCTGTCCAACAAGTCAAAGCTGGAGGGATCCCCGGGCTTGCCGTTGAAGATGGCGATGTTCTCGTCAAAGAAGCTTTGAATATGCGGGCTAGAGGTGTAGAGCTCCCAGAGGGAGTGCTTGGCAAAGCTAATTTGATCCGTGCGCTCTAGGAGATCCTCTTTGCTAGGAATAAACTTGAGGCTGAAGAGGATCCCGAGTAGTTTGACATAGTCGGGGTGGCTGCGCCCTAGTTTCCGCCGCAACTTGCCCAGGTTATAGGTAAAAACATCGGCATAGGTGTCAATATTGAGAGGAAATCTTAAGTTGTAGTAGTTAATGCTCAGGCCGTCGGCATCATAGCGTAGCTGAATCTGGCCTGACTCCAGGCACTTGTTGTAGAAGTCGCCCAGGAAGGGAGCAAGGATTCTGCCCTTGATCCCCAGATAGGAGTGATCCCAATTCACGTCAAAGTAGTCGATAAAGTCTGAGTTAGGCCCGCTTTCCAAAACATCCATCAGCATTTGGTTTTGGCCGTCGTAGGCCATGTGGTTGGGCACGATGTCTTGGATCCAGCCGATTCCCTGCTGGTTGAGGGTTTCCCACAAGAGTTCAAACTTTTCACTCCCCCCTAACTCCACGTTGATCTGCCTGGGATCCACGACGTCGTAGCCATGGGTGCTGCCCTTGCGGGCCTGAAAGATGGGGGAAGCATATAGATCGCTGATGCCCAGCAACTTCAGGTAGGGGACAATTTGCCGCGCTGCCTCGAAGTCAAATCCAGCGTGAAACTGAATGCGATAGGTGGAAGTCGGGATCCGCATGACGACCTCAAAACGACGACAAGGTGGCTCAGCCCATGACCAGAAGGGATGTTTCCAGGGTAGCGGCTAAGATCGGGAGGTCCCGCATAAAGATCGGCAAAACCCTAGATAGGTGTTCAGGGGCACAAGAGCGCCAAAGGGCAAGCAACGATGCTAAACCAGGCGGCGGCGAGATGGGCAACGATTTTTCTCTTGAGCGGCACTTCTGGGAGCGACCTGAGCTTTGCCCAAGGGGAGTTGCGGGTGGGGGACGAACCGGTTTTCACCCTGCCCACTCCCGCTGCCTCTGCCCATCTGCGTCTGGTGCAGCAACGTCTGGAGGAGATTTTGCTGCAGGCCAGCAGCTCCCAGCCCCAGGTCGGTTTGGAGATCCCTGCTCCTCCCACTCCGGATCCCTTGGTGGCTCCTCTGCCAGCCCATACTCTTCTCAATGGGCAACTGCCGTCGACAGTGACGCCGGTGGATGCAGAGGCCTACGCCACTTCTCAACCGGCGGATTTGGCGCGACGGCTACAGAAGACCCTAGACTCGGCGGAGAGCCAGCAGCGGCTCTATCGCCGATAATGGGCGGCTGGTTACCGGTGGACCGTGCATCGGGAATCATGTCGTTTATTGGCAGATCCCTTTTGGGGAGGATCCCCTGGGGTTTTCCTATCAGCCGGTGCTGCCGGATCCCCCGCCGGAGCGGCTATTTTTGTTAAACCGCCTGCCTCAGTTTGTGCCCTACGAGTTGCGACCCTAAGCGTTTTTCTACGGCCTCCTATGTCCTCTACACCATCCACGCCAACCCTTCCCCGCCAGCCCCGCATCCTGTTGGGCCTGCGGGCTGACCATTTTCGCCATCCTGTGGATCTGCAGGCAACCCGCTCTCTGCAGCAGGTGCCGGGGCTGGGCCTGCTGATTCAGAATTTGCTCGGCTCGACGGCAGGGGAGATCTTTTATCTGGATAACATCGCCTCGAGCATTCAAATCAACGAGCACCAGTTGCCGGAAATTCACCAGCTTCTGGTGCAGGCCTGTCGCATTCTAGATCTGGAAGTGCCCCAGCTCTACGTGCGCCAAAATCCCGTGCCCAACGCTTACACTTTTGCCATGCAGGGGAAAAAGCCCTTTATCGTCCTGCACAGCTCCCTGCTGGACTTGCTGGAGCCGCCGGAAATTCAAGCCGTGATCGCCCACGAGCTGGGCCACCTCAAGTGCAACCACGGCGTCTACTTGACGATGGCCAACCTTCTCATGCTCTCGACCAGTTTGCTCCCCTTCGGTGGGCTCTTCTATCAAGCGCTGCAAGATCAACTGCTGCACTGGCTGCGCTGTGCCGAGTTTACCTGCGACCGGGCGGCGCTGCTGGTTACCCAGGACGCAAGAACGGTGATCTCGGTGCTAATGAAGCTGTGCGGCGGCTCGCCGCAGTTGGCCGCCAAGCTCAATGTGGATGCTTTTCTGGAGCAGGCCCGCACCTACGAGGAGCTGGACGACGATCTCTGGCAGCTTGAGCTGAAGCAGATGCAGACCATTGGGCGCACCCACCCGCTGCCGGTGCTGCGAGCTCGGGAAATTGAGCGCTGGTTCCGCAGCAACACTTACCGGCAAATTTTGGAGCAGCACGGCTCGACTGCTGCCTGAGAGGCCAGGATGGCTTCCCTCGGAGTGACCTCTGGCCTCCCCCTGATTGTGGGGGAGACCCTTTTCGATTGTTTCCCAGACAAGGTGGTGCTGGGCGGTGCGGCTTTGAATGTGGCTTGGAACCTCAAAGGGCTAGGATCCGATCCCGTCTTGCTCAGCCGCGTCGGCCAAGATGAGGCGGCAGAACAGTTGTTGGCGGCGCTGCGGCGGCAGGGGCTGCGTCTGGAAGGGCTGCAGCGGGATCCGCTTCACCCCACCGGCCAAGTCCGGGTCACGCTGGATGGGGAGGGGATTCCGACCTTCGCCATCTTGCCCGACCAAGCCTACGACTACATCCAGTTGGACAGGGCAGCTCTGCAAGCCCTCCGCCCCAGCCTGATCTACCGGGGCAGCTTGGCGGCGCGTCGAGAAGCAGCCCATCGCCATTTTCAGGAGACCCTTCCCACTTTGGGCTGTCCGGTGTTTTTGGACCTCAATCTGCGGGATCCCTGGTGGCGCCCAGGCCCCGTCCGGGAAATGCTGCGCACCTGCGCTTGGCTGAAGCTGAACCAAGAGGAGCTGGAGCAGGTGGTGCAGTTAGAAAGCATCCCCGCCGGCAAGGTGGAGGAACAGGGGCAGGCCTTGCGGGCGCGGTTGAACCTGAGGGGCTTGTTCCTAACGCTGGGGGCGGCAGGTGCATTCCTGTTCACCGGTAGGGGGGTGTATCGGGGGGAGCCGGTGCCGGTGCCGCGGCTGGTGGATACGGTGGGGGCAGGGGATGGGTTTAGCGCGGTGGCCATCCTGGGCCTGCTGCAAGGATGGCCGGAGGCGGTGTTGCTGCAACGGGCGGTGGAGTTTGCGGCGGCCATCTGTGGAGTTGCGGGGGGCGCCCCCCCAGATCCGGCGTTCTATCGCCCCTTCCGGCAAGCGTGGGGGCTGTAGAAGCTACTGGAACTGGCGCCAGTGGAACTGGGCGTAGCGCCCCCCCTTGCTCAGCAACTCGCGATGATTGCCCTCCTCCAACAGTTGCCCCTGCTCGAGGACGAAAATGCGATGGGCGCTGCGCACCGTAGAAAGGCGGTGGGCGATCACAAAAACCGTGCAGCGCTGCATCAACCGCTGCAGAGCTTCCTGCACCAAGGCCTCAGACTCGTTATCCAAAGCAGAGGTGGCCTCGTCCAGGATCAAGATCTTGGGGTTGAGCAACACGGCGCGGGCAATGGCCAACCGCTGCCGCTGGCCGCCGGAGAGGGTAACTCCGCGTTCTCCAACACGGGTGGCGTAGCCATCGGGCAGGCTCTCGATGAAACTGTCGATGTTGGCCACGCGGGCCGCCTGCCGCACTGCTTCCAGGTCAAAGTCCTCTTGGCCGTAGGCGATGTTGCTGGCGATGGTGCCGGAAAACAGGGTAATCTCCTGGGGCACGATGCCGATCTGGCGGCGCAAGCTCTTGAGGGTGACGGTGCGGATGTCGATGCCGTCGATGCGGATGCAGCCTTCCTGGGGATCGTAGAAGCGCGGGATCAGGTTGACCAGGGTGGATTTGCCGGCGCCGGAGGATCCCACCAGGGCGACAATCTCGCCGGGGGCCACCTGGAAGCTGATCTGTTTGAGCACCGGCTGATCTGGTTTGTAGGCAAAGGAAACCTGCTCGAACTCCACCCAGCCTTCAATGGGCGGCATGGGGCGGGCGCCGGGCAGCTCCCGCACGCGGGAGCGGGTATCCAAGAGCTCGAAGATCCGCTCCACCGAGGCTTCCCCCTGTTTCAGCTCGCTGTAGTTGTTGGTGATGTGGACAATGGGGTCGATCAGCATGGCGACCCCGGCAATAAAGCCAAGAAACTGGCTGCCGGTCAGGTTGCCCTTGCTAATCTGCCAGCCCCCCACCCAAAACACCCCCAACACGCTCATGGCGTACAGAAAGCCCACCACCGGGTCTTGGATAGCTTTAACCTGTTCGGTTTGGAAGCGGGCCAGGCGGTTGTTCTCGGCCATGGCGCTGAAGCGGCGGATCTCGTAGTCCTCGGCAGCAAAGGCGCGGGTGAGGCTGATGCCGGCAAAGGCTTCCGTCAGAAGGGAGGACAGGTCGGCCATGCTCTCCTGGTTAAGGCGGGAGCGCAGCAGCAGCCGCTCCCCAAACCAACTGATCAAGGCGCCCATCAGGGGGGCAATCACCAGGGTGGTCAAGGTGAGGATGCCGTTGAGGTAGAACAGGTAGGCCACTACCGCCAAGATGGTGAGCACGCTGGGGATGAAGCGGTGGAAAAAGCGCTGCACCACTTCGCCCACCCGATCCAGATCGCCGGTGAGGCGGTAGACCAGGTCGCCGGTGCGGCTGCCGGAAAAGTAGTCCACATCCAACCCCTGCAAATGGGCGTAGAGCCGTTGCCGCAATTCCAATACCATTTGCAAAGAGGCCTTGGCCATAAGGGTGTCCTGGCCGTACTGGAAGGCGCCGCGCACCAGAAAAAACACCACCCCGATCAAGGCCAAGATCCGCAGTTGCCCCAGATCCCCCGCGCCGATGGAGCGGGCCACCCACTCGATCAAGTAGGCGAGGGCAGGCATAGTGAGGACAAAGCCAAGGGTACAGGCCAGCCCCAGCAGCAACATCCACAGGTGGGGCCGAATGAAGGGAAAAAGGCGGCGATAGCTACGACCCGGATGCACAGATCTCAGAAGAAAGGGCTTCTGCCCCACTCAGCTTACCGGATCGGGCCACAAGCTGCTGCCGGGATCCCTGGCCAGCGGGGTTGTCTCTTAGACGGCTCTGGCTAGCCTAACTTTTGCCCATACCTGGCAAGGGGGGATCCCCTTCTTCGACGGCGTCTGCGCCAACGTCGCCAGCGGGAGACCAGGCAATCGCTGAGGCTGTGGTTCAGCGAACCCAGCTCCAGCCCCATGCCCACCCAAAGCAGCGTCTCTGCGTGCGCATGCAACCCTTGCCAGAGGTGGTTGCGCCAGGCCCAGGGCCGCCACTGCCACCAGCCCAGGCGGGATCCCAGCCAAGCCCCCGGCAGGCCCACCCCCGCCACCCACAGGCCCAGGTAGAGCACGCGCAGGGCAGTGCCGACGATCGGCCCGTGGGACCAGAAGGAGCGGTGTTGCAGGCAGCGGCGGTAGGGGAGCCAAATCCAGCGCAGGAACAGCCAGCGGCGATACTGGCGAGAGTCAGTGTCCAGATCCCCGGAAAACATCAGGCCGCTGAAGAGATAGGCGGATCCCACGGCCAGAGCTACGGCAGCGCTGTTGCCCAACAGGCCGGCTGCCAAAGTGACGCCGGGAGCTGTCCAGAGGGTGATGCGATCGTGGGTGGATCCTAGAGGCATGAAGCCAGCGCAGCGCTCCGCTGCGGCTGAGTCTAGCCGCAGGAGAAGGAAAAAGCTTGCCCTCAGGCCGGGATCCCTCGATTGAGGCGATCCAACACCTGCAACTGCCGGTAGAGCATCTCCACCCGCGGCATCTGAATCCCGCCTTGCTGGGCATAGCGGAGCGGGTTGGCAAAAATAGCCTCCAGTTCCAGGGGACGCTTGCGCTCGTAGTCGATCTTCATGCTGGTTCGGTAGGGGGCCATCTTCTCGGTGCTGGCCAGCATCTCGGAGATCAGGGTCTGCGGGAGGTGGCGGCCACAGGCGGCAGCCCCCTGGATCACCTCGTGCATCAGCGTTTCCGCCAAAGCGCGGGCCTCAGGGTCGCGGATCATTTGCTGGGTATCGGCGTTGAAGATCACCGAGAGGCCGTTGAAGGGAATGTTCCAGACCAACTTCTGCCAGCGGGCCAACATCAGATCCGGAGAAAGAGAGGTCGGGATCCCGGCCCGCTGAAAATCTGCTTGAACTTGTTGAAGGCGAGGCGTGATCCCCTGGGGCGCATAGCCGGGGCCGTATTCCGCCAGCAGCACCGAGCCATAATCCAGATGACAGATGTGGCCGGGGCCGACTTTGTTGGAGCTGATAAAGCACAGCCCGCCGATCACCCGCTCAGGGCCAACCCAGTTGGCAATCTCCGGCTCCGCCCCCAGGCCGTTTTGCAGCAGGATCACCACGCCGTTGTCCGCCAGCACAGGCGGCAGCAACCGTGGCAGGAGGTGATTTTGGGTAGCTTTCAGGGCCACGATCACCCCTTCGCAGACGGGCATCTCCTCCACGGCGGCGTAGGCATTTACCTGGGGTAAGTGAAAGTCGCCCCAGCAGGACTCTACCCACAGCCCTTTCTGGCGCACGTGGTCGTAGTCGCTGTGCAAGAGAAAATGCACCGTGAAGCCAGCCTGTTGCAGTTTTGCCCCGTAAAACCCTCCCAGGGCGCCTGTGCCCAAGACAGCGTAGCGACGGGTTTCCGGCAAGACAGCCATAGCGGCAAAAGTCGGCAGATTATCCCCACCATACCGCACCCCAGGGGCGTCTCAGGCTCACTCTCTGCTGTTTTCCTCAAGTTTGGCGTCGATCAACAACACCCGCTCCTCGCCGTCGGTTTCCCGCAGGTGCACTTTGACGATCTGCTCAGGGGCCGTGGTTAGCTTGTGACCGCAGTAGTCTGGTTGAATGGGAAACTGGCGGTGGCCGCGGTCGATCAACACGGCCAGGCGCACTTGCTCCGGTCGCCCAAAGTGGTTGAGAGCCTCCAGAGCCGCACGGACGGTGCGACCCCGGAAGAGCACATCGTCCACCAACACCACTTCTTGGCCGGTCAGATCCCGCGGCAGCTCGCTGCGATTGGGAGTGCGCAGGCCGCCGGAGCCCAGGTCGTCTCGGAAGAAGGTGATGTCCAGCTCTCCTACCTGCGGTGGGCTCCCGAAGCCGGTGGCGATGCGATCCCGCAGGCGGTAGGCCAAGGGGACGCCGCGAGTGCGAATGCCGATCAACACCAGCCTGTCCAGGTGGGGGTGATCCCTGGCAATTGCTGTAGCCAGAGCGTCGATCAGCTCCGCTATCTGCTGCGCATTGAAGACCTCGACTGTGGACATGGATCCCTGTCCCCCCCTCGCCAGTTGGGACTCAGCTTATAAAAGCCCAAATTAGCCCAATCTGCCGGCGGGATCCCCATCCGGTAGGATAAAAGTAAGAGCAATCCCAAAGCCGTGGAGGTTTCCTGGAGGGATCTGCGATGTCTGTTGCTTGGCCGGCTTCTGGTTTGGTGAGACTGTCCTGGCTGACCCCTTTCCTGCGGGGTGCGGTGTTTTGCGGGCTGATCCTGTGCCTGGGTGTCGCCCTCTTGGGATCCCCGTCCTGGGCAGAAGACTACAGCAAGCGGGATCTGCAGGGGGCGAACTTTGCCGGACAAGACCTGAGCGGCTGGAAATTTCTCAAGGCCAACCTGCGACAAAGCGATCTCAGCCATGTCAAAGCGGCAGGGGCGAATCTGTTTGGAGCCAACCTCAGCAGAGCCAACCTGCGGGGGGCCGATCTGCGCGGCGCCACCTTGGACATGGCCAATTTGCAAGGTGCCGACCTGCGGGAAGCCCAACTGCAGGACAGCATGATGTGGCTGGCGCGGGTGGAAGGGATCGAGATCGAGGGGGCGGATTTCACCAACGCCCTGATCCGCAAAGATGCCCTTGCCATCCTCTGCGAACGGGCCAGCGGCGTTAACCCCGTCACCGGGCGGGCCACCCGCGACACCCTCGGATGCGACTAATCCCTCACCCTCGGACCCTCTCCCCTGAGGGAGAGGGGGGATGGGGAGGCCAGGAACGCCCTGTTTCGCCGCAAAGAGGTGTGGCTCAGGAGGTGGGGGCAGCCGCCTCAGAGCGGGCGGACGGGCGCCGAAACTGGCTGAGAAGCGAGTTCCAGGCCAAGCGGGCCATGGATAGCAGCCAATTGCCCTCCAATTCCTTGAACAAGTCCATGTTGAGCTTGAAGGCGTAGTTGGCTTCCGCCACAATGCGCTCGATGGTGGCCTGATCCAGCTCCAGCGCGTCCAACTGGGCGCGGTAGCGCTGCTTAAACTTGCCCTCGTGGGGGATCTGCTCGAAATCGTAAAAGGCCGTTCCTTCCCCCGGCGGCAGGCCCATGGCCCGGCGGGCGATGTTTTTCAGGATCTGGCCGCCCGAGAGGTCGCCGATGTAGCGGGTGTAGGCGTGGGCAATCAGCAGAACCGGGTCTTTTTCCACCACTTCTCGAATGCGGTTGACATAGACCTGGCAAGCGGGAGAGGGCTTGACCACGGCACGCCAATTGGGGCCGACAAAATAATTCAAGTCCTTCTCCAGGCTGGCCCTGCGCCACAATTCGGGATAGTAAAGCCGGCCCACCAGCGGGTGCTCTCGCAATTGGGCAAAGCCCTCTTCCAGAGCGCTGTAGACAAAGTAAAAGTTGCCCACATAGCGGCTGTAGGCTTTTTTATCCACCACTCCCTTGAGGAAGCACTTGATGAAGGCCATATTCTCGGCCATGGTGTGGGACTGCTTGGTGCCCTCCCGCAACTGAACCGAGAGGCTGGCATGCTGGTGTTTTTGTTGCAGACTTTGACTCACAAAATCCTCCTCGCCAAAAACGGCTGCTTGTGTGAGCTGTTTTCAAAAACATCAATAAAGGTCGCCCTGGCCCCAGAGGCTGTGTAACCCCACTTCAACCCCTTCTCATCTGAATGGATGTGGATCCTGCCGGGGAACGACGCAGACCAGACCTCCACCAGGCTGAGCGCGCCCTCCAACGACTTGACCTAGCCTCCAGGCCCACCCCACTTTTCCAAGCCCTTTGACGACCGGCAAGCGGAGTCGGAGCAGCGGCTGACTTCCCAACGGTCAATGATTAGAATAATCTGCTTAAGTGTGAATGGATGTGAACAATCCTTAAGGCAGGTTGGGGATCGCCCCTGGCTTGGCAGCTTGGCTGGGATCCCAGGGGCCGTTGCCAAAACTTCCCGGATAACCCGGCGGCCCTTGTAACGTTCGTTGACGATCGTTGGCAGGGTTTCTATAATTAGAGGCCTGACTGCAGCGCAACCCCTGCCGAGCAACGCATGACACAATTAGCAGTGCCATCCCCTGCCGCTCCTACCTTGCCTGACCTGGTAGAGATTCAGCGGGAGAGTTTTTTGTGGTTTTTGCGAGAAGGGTTTGAAGAGGAGCTCCTCAGCTTTTCCCCTATCGTCGATTACACCGGCAAGCTGGAGCTGCACTTTCTGCCGGAGTACCGCCCTGGGGATCCCTCCAAAGGGTACAAGATCAACAAGCCGCGCTACGACCCTGAGGAAGCTAAGCGACGGGATGCTACCTACCAAGCGCAAATCCGGGTGCCCACTCGCCTGATTAACAAAGAGACGGGCGAGATCAAGGACATGGACGTCTTCATCGGCGAGCTGCCTTTGATGACGGATCGGGGTACCTTCATCATCAACGGCGCCGAGCGGGTGATCGTCAACCAAATTGTGCGCAGCCCCGGCGTCTACTACAAGTCGGAGCTGGACAAAAACGGTCGGCGCACCTACAGCGCCAGCCTCATCCCCAACCGGGGCGCCTGGCTGAAGTTTGAGACCGACAAAAACGGCCTGGTGTGGGTGCGCATCGACAAAACCCGCAAGCTCTCGGCGGCGGTGCTGCTGAAGGCCTTGGGCCTGAGCGACTCGGAGATCTACGACAGCCTGCGCCACCCCGAATTTTTCCAAAAAACCATGGAAAAAGAGGGGCACTACAGCGAAGAAGAGGCCCTGATGGAGCTGTACCGCAAGCTGCGGCCTGGCGAGCCTCCCACCGTCTCCGGCGGCCAGCAGTTGTTGGAATCCCGCTTCTTCGATCCCAAGCGCTACGACCTGGGCCGAGTAGGGCGCTACAAGCTCAACAAAAAGCTCAATCTCAACGTGGCGGAAAATGTGCGGGTGCTCACCGTCACGGACATCTTGGCCGTCATCGACTACCTGATTAACTTGGAGTACGACATCGGCCATGTGGACGACATCGATCACCTGGGCAACCGCCGCGTGCGCTCGGTGGGCGAGCTCTTGCAAAACCAAGTACGGGTGGGCCTCAACCGCCTGGAGCGGATCATCCGCGAGCGCATGACGGTCTCCGAGTCAGAGAACCTCACCCCGGCCTCGCTGGTTAACCCCAAGCCCTTGGTGGCGGCCATCAAGGAGTTCTTCGGCTCCAGCCAGCTCTCCCAGTTCATGGATCAGACCAACCCGCTGGCGGAGCTGACCCACAAGCGGCGGCTGTCGGCCTTGGGCCCCGGTGGCCTGAGCCGGGAGCGGGCCGGCTTTGCCGTGCGGGATATCCACCCCAGCCACTACGGGCGCATCTGCCCCATCGAAACTCCGGAAGGCCCCAACGCCGGGCTGATCGGATCCCTGGCCACCCACGCCCGCGTCAACCAGTACGGCTTCATCGAAAGCCCTTACTACCGGGTCGAAAACGGCGTGGTGCGCAAGGATCTGGGGATGGTCTACCTCACCGCCGACGAGGAGGACGAGTATCGCGTGGCGCCGGGGGATGTGCCGGTGGATGCCGAAGGCCGCATCACCGCCGACTTGGTGCCGGTGCGCTACCGCCAGGAATTTACCACCGCCCACCCCAGCGAGGTGCACTACGTGCAGGTGTCGCCGGTGCAAGTGATCTCGGTGGCCACCTCCTTGATCCCCTTTTTGGAGCACGACGACGCCAACCGCGCCCTGATGGGGGCGAACATGCAGCGGCAGGCGGTGCCCCTGCTCAAGCCGGATCGGCCTTATGTGGGCACGGGTTTGGAAGCCCAGGCGGCGCGGGACTCTGGCATGGTGGTGGTGTCGCGCACCAGTGGCGTGGTGACCTATGTTTCCGCCGACGAAATCGTGGTGCGGCCAGACGACGGCGGGGATCCGATTGTTTACCGCTTGCAGAAGTACCAGCGCTCCAACCAAGATACCTGTCTCAACCAGCGCCCTCTTGTCTACGCGGGGGATCGGGTGGTGCCCGGGCAGGTGCTGGCGGACGGCCCGGCGACCGAGGGAGGCGAGCTGGCCTTGGGCCAAAACGTCTTGGTGGCCTACATGCCCTGGGAGGGCTACAACTACGAAGATGCCATCTTGATCAGCGAGCGGCTGGTCTACGATGATGTCTTCACCTCGGTACACATCGAGAAGTACGAGATCGAAGCCCGGCAGACCAAGCTAGGGCCGGAAGAGATCACCCGCGAGATTCCCAACGTGGGGGAAGATGCCCTGCGCAACCTGGACGAAAACGGCATTGTGCGCATTGGGGCTTGGGTGGAAGCCGGCGATATTTTGGTGGGCAAGGTCACTCCCAAAGGGGAGTCGGATCAACCGCCAGAGGAGCGGCTGTTGCGGGCCATTTTCGGCGAGAAAGCTCGCGACGTGCGCGACAACTCGCTGCGGGTGCCCAACGGCGAGCGCGGACGGGTGGTGGATGTACGCATCTTTACCCGCGAGCAGGGGGATGAGCTGCCGCCGGGAGCCAACATGGTGGTGCGAGTCTACATTGCCCTCAAGCGCAAAATCCAGGTGGGAGATAAGATTGCTGGCCGCCACGGCAACAAAGGCATCATCTCCCGCATTTTGCCGGTTGAGGACATGCCCTATCTGCCCGATGGCACGCCGGTGGATGTGGTGCTCAACCCCCTGGGAGTGCCCTCCCGCATGAACGTGGGCCAAGTGTACGAGTGCCTGCTGGGCTGGGCCGCGGAGCACTTGGGGGTGCGCTTTAAGCTAATGCCCTTCGATGAAATGCACGGCCTGGAGGCTTCCCGACTGACCGTGGAAGCCAAGTTGCGGGAGGCGCGCGAGAAGACCGGCAAGGACTGGATCTTCAACCCTGAGGGCAAATACTGCGGCAAGGTGCAGGTGTTTGATGGCCGCACAGGCGAGCCCTTCGACCAGCCGGTTACGGTGGGCCGGGCCTACATGCTGAAGCTCGTGCACTTGGTGGACGACAAGATCCACGCCCGCTCCACCGGCCCCTACTCGCTGGTAACCCAGCAGCCCCTGGGGGGTAAGGCGCAGCAGGGTGGCCAGCGCTTTGGCGAGATGGAGGTGTGGGCTTTGGAGGCGTTTGGAGCGGCCTACATCTTGCAGGAGCTGCTCACCGTCAAGTCGGACGATATGGTGGGGCGCAACGAGGCCCTCAACGCCATCGTCAAGGGCAAGCCCATCCCTCGACCCGGCACGCCGGAATCTTTCAAGGTGTTGGTGCGGGAGCTGCAGTCCCTCTGCCTGGACGTGTCTGTCCATAAGGTGGAGGTGGACAGCGACGGCCAGACCCGCGATGTGGAGGTGGATCTGATGGCCGATGTCTCCAGCCGCCACACCCCCTCGCGGCCCACTTATGAATCCGTTACATCCGAGGATCTTTCTCCAGCGGCAGGAGGAACCTTTACCTTAGCCAGGCGCAGCCGCGAGGAAGACGAAGACAGGGAGGAAGAGGACGATTTTTGATTGATGCCAGGGATCCCATTCGGCTCAGGAGAGGAGGGGTGGGGTTCCTCTCCCCTTCCTTTGTAGTTGCTAGGGCAGCAAGTCAGGAGAACAACGGCAATGGCCAAAACGGAGCAACGCTTTGACTATGTCAAGATTGGGCTAGCTTCTCCGGAGCGGATTATAGAGTGGGGCCAGCGCACCCTGCCCAACGGCCAAGTGGTGGGAGAAGTCACCAAGCCGGAGACCATCAACTACCGAACCCTCAAGCCGGAGATGGATGGTCTCTTCTGTGAGCGCATCTTCGGGCCGGTTAAGGACTGGGAGTGTCACTGCGGCAAGTACAAGCGAGTGCGGCATCGCGGCATTGTCTGCGAGCGCTGTGGGGTGGAGGTGACCGAGTCGCGGGTGCGCCGCCATCGTATGGGCTACATCAAACTGGCCGCCCCGGTCACCCACGTTTGGTACCTGAAAGGGATCCCCAGCCACATCGCCACGCTGTTGGACATGCCGCTGCGGGACGTGGAGCAGGTGGTGTACTTCAACGCCTACGTGGTGGTGGATCCGGGCAACGCTCCCAACCTCTCCTACAAGCAGTTGCTGACCGAGGATCAATACCTGGAGATCGAGGATCAGATGTACGAGGAGGGATCCGAGCTGCAACTGCCGGAGAACTGGGCCATGATCGGGGCGGAGGCCATCGAACGCCTGCTCAAGGATATCGACCTGGAAAAAGAGGCGGAGCAGTTGCGGGAGGAGATCGCCAGCGCCCGCGGCCAGAAGCGGGCGCGCCTAATCAAGCGGCTGCGCGTGATCGACAACTTCATCGCCACGGGAGCCCGGCCAGAGTGGATGGTGCTGCGGGTGCTGCCGGTGATCCCGCCCGATCTGCGCCCGATGGTGCAGTTGGATGGGGGGCGCTTTGCCACCAGCGACCTCAACGATCTCTACCGTCGGGTGATCAACCGCAACAACCGCCTGGCGCGGCTGCAGGAGATCATGGCGCCGGAGATCATCGTGCGCAACGAGAAGCGTATGCTGCAGGAGGCGGTGGACGCCCTGATCGACAACGGTCGGCGGGGGCGCATGGTGGTGGGGGCCAACAACCGTCCCCTCAAGTCCCTCTCCGATATCATTGAGGGCAAGCAGGGGCGTTTCCGGCAAAACCTGCTCGGCAAGCGGGTGGACTACTCTGGGCGTTCGGTGATCGTGGTGGGGCCCAACCTGCGCATGCACCAGTGTGGCTTGCCCAAAGAGATGGCCATCGAGCTGTTCCAGCCCTTTGTGATCCACAAGTTGATCAAGCGGGGCATCGTCAACAACATCAAAGCCGCCAAAAAGCTGATCCAGAGCAATGACCCGCAGGTTTGGGACGTGCTGGAGGACGTAATCGACGGCCACCCAGTTTTGCTCAACCGTGCCCCAACGTTGCACCGCCTCGGGATCCAGGCTTTTGAGCCGATCCTGGTGGAGGGGAGGGCGATTCAGCTCCACCCCTTGGTCTGCCCGGCTTTCAACGCCGACTTCGACGGCGACCAGATGGCGGTGCATGTGCCTCTCTCCTTGGAAGCCCAGGCGGAGGCACGCTTGCTGATGTTGGCCACCAACAACATCCTCTCCCCGGCCACAGGCGCTCCGATTATTACTCCCAGCCAAGACATGGTGTTGGGGTGCTACTATCTGACGGCGGACAATCCCCACGCCCCCGACCTTGGCGATCGTTATTTTGCCAGCCTGGAGGACGCCCTCATCGCCTACGACCGCGGCGTCATCGGCCTGCACAGCAAAATCTGGGTGCGCTACAGCGGCCCGATGGAGTTGGGCAAAGAGGAAAAAGAGTCGGAGCCTCAGATTATCGAGGAGCCGGGCGGCACCCGCCTCAAGATCACCAACTACCGCCGCATCCGCGAGGATCGGGACGGCAACGTGATCAGCCAATACATTCGCACCACGGCGGGCCGGATCATCTTCAACAAAACGGTGCAAGATATTTTGTCTGCTTGAGGCTGCCCCTGTGGACGTTGCCCTTGTCGATGGGTAGCTGGGATCCCTGCCCCCTTGTCCAGAACTGTCAGAGTTATCACCGAGGCATTATGAGCGAAAAAGGACGCTTTTCCGCCGGTCTAGTCCGGCAGGCCGCCGATGGCGCCAAGGCCAAGACCCCGCCGCCCCCTGTACCCTTTCGCAACTATCAAATCGGCAAAAAAGAGCTGCGCAATCTGATTGCCTGGTCGTTTGCTCGCTACGGCACCGCCCGCACCGCTCAGATGGCGGATGCTCTGAAGGCCCTGGGCTTCAAATACGCCACCCAGGCTGCCGTTTCCATCAGCATCGAGGATCTGCGCATTCCACCCAGCAAGCGGCAGTTGTTGGCCCAGGCAGAAGCGGAGATCGAGGCGGCCACGGAGCGCTACACCCGCGGCGAGATCACCGAGGTGGAGCGCTATCAAAAGGTGATCGATACCTGGAACCAGACCAACGACCAGATTAAGGAGGAGATGCTCAGCAACTTCCGCCAGAACGATCCCCTCAACTCCGTGTACATGATGGCCAACTCGGGGGCGAGGGGGAACGTCTCGCAGGTGCGGCAGTTGGTGGGCATGCGCGGCCTGATGGCCAACCCGCAGGGGGAGATCATCGACTTGCCGATTAAAACCAATTTCCGCGAGGGCCTGACGGTTACCGAATACATCATCTCTTCCTACGGGGCGCGCAAGGGCTTGGTGGACACGGCTTTGCGCACTGCCGACTCTGGCTACCTGACCCGCCGTTTGGTGGACGTGTCTCAGGATGTGATCGTGCGGGAATCCGACTGCGGCACCGACCAAGGGATCCTGCTGGAACCCCTGATGGATGCGGACAAGGTGGTGGTGTCGCTGGAGGAGCGCCTGGTGGGCCGGGTGCTGGCGCGGGATGTGGTGCACCCGCAAACCCAGGAGATCCTTGCCCGCCGCAACCAAGAGGTGGATCACGACTTGGCCAAGGCCATTGTGGAGGCCGGCATCCGGCAGGTGATGGTGCGTTCTCCCCTCACCTGCGAGGCCAACCGATCGGTGTGCCGGATGTGCTATGGCTGGAGCCTGGCCCACTCCCGGCTGGTGGATCTGGGGGAGGCGGTCGGGATCATCGCCGCTCAATCGATTGGGGAGCCGGGCACCCAGTTAACCATGCGCACCTTCCACACGGGAGGTGTGTTTACCGGGGAGGTGGCCCGCCAAATTCGCGCCCCCTTTGCTGGCGTGGTGCGGTTCCCGAAAAATCTGCGCACCCGCCCCTTCCGCACCCGCCACGGCGACGATGCCCTGCAGCTAGAAGCGAACAACCAAATTGTCCTGGAAGGGCCAGACGGACAACGGGAAGTCTTCGACATGACGCAGGGATCCACTCTGCTGGTGCGGGACGGGGCCCAGGTGCAGCGGGATCAGTTGATTGCGGAAGTGACTGTAGCCAAGGCCGTGCGCAAGAGCACCGAGAAAGCCCAGAAGGAGGTGGTGGCCGACTTGGCGGGGGAAATCCGCTTTGCCGATCTGCCCATCGAGGAGAAAACCGACCGCCAGGGCAACACCACCTGCACCGCGCAGCGGCAAGGGTTGATCTGGGTGATGTCCGGCCAGGTATACAACCTGCCGCCGGGGGCCGAGCCGGTGGTGAAAAACGGGGATCGGGTGCAGGCGGGGGATGTGATCGCTGAGACCTCGCTGGTAACCGAGCACGGCGGCATCGTGCGGCTGCCGGAGCGCAGCGACACCAAAAGTGGGCGCGAAGTGGAGATCATCAACGCCGCGGTGGTGTTGCACGAGGCGCGGGTGCGGGTGGAATCCCACCAGGGCCGGGAGCAATTTTTGCTGGATACGGCCAGCGGCCAGACCTTTGTCCTCAAGGCCACGCCGGGCACCAAAGTGGGCAACGACGAGGTAGTGGCGGAGCTGATCGAGAACAATTTCCGCACCCAGACGGGCGGCCTGGTGAAGTTTGCCGGTGTCGAGGTGGCCCGGCGGGGCAAGGCGAAGCAGGGCTATGAGGTCATCCGGGGCGGCACCTTGCTGTGGATCCCGGAGGAGACCCACGAGGTGAACAAGGACATCTCCCTGTTGAACGTGGAGGATGGCCAGTACGTAGAAGCCGGCACCGAGGTGGTGAAGGACATCTTCTGCCAAAATGCTGGCGTCGTCGAGGTTATCCAGAAAAACGACATCCTGCGGGAGATCGTCATCAAGCCCGGATCCCTGCATCTGGTGGACGACCCCGCCGACCTGGAAATACCCACCGGCACGCTAATCCAGCCGGGCCAGAAGCTGCTCAGCAGCATCGTCCCTGACCGATTGGTCTATCTGGAGCAGGTGGAGACGCCTGAAGGGCCAGGCCTGCTGCTGCGCCCGGTGTACGAGTACGAGATCCCCGACCGGCCGGTGGTGCCCAGCCAAGAGTCTACCAGCGAGTCTGGCCGCTCCATTCGCCTGCGGGCGGTGCAGCGCGTTCCCTTCAAGGATGGGGAGCGGGTGAAGTCGGTGGGGCCGGTAGAACTGCTGCGCACACAACTGGTGCTGGAGATCGATACCGACGCCCCGCAACTGAAGGCCGATATTGAACTGATCCAAGATGAGAAGGATCCCAGTATCCGTCGCCTGCAACTGGTGATCTTGGAAACCCTGCTGCTGCGCCGAGACGTGGAGGCGGATCTAACCCAGGGGAGTACCCACACGCGGCTGTTGGTGAGCGAAGGAGACAGTATCGGCAGGGGGGGTGTTATCGCCCGCACCGAGATTCAGGCCAAAAAAGCCGGGATCGTGCAGGGGATCCGCCAGGGCGCGGAGGTGGTGCGACGGGTTCTGGTGGTTACCGACGACGACCTGCTGACGGTGCCTCTGACGGGCCAAGCCAGCGTCGAGGTGGGAGCGCTGGTGCGGGCCGGCGACGAGCTGGCGCCGGGGATCCCTGCCCCCGAGTCGGGGCAAGTGATGCAGATCGCCGATGGCCAAGTGGTGTTGCGGTTGGCGCGGCCTTATTTGGTGTCGGCGGGTGCCATTCTGCAGGTGCGGGATGGGGATCTGGTGCAGCGGGGGGATTCTTTGGCCCTCCTGGTGTTTGAGCGGGCCAAGACGGGGGACATCATCCAGGGTCTGCCGCGGATCGAGGAGCTGTTGGAGGCCCGCAAGCCCAAGGAAATGTGTGTTCTGGCCAAGCGGCCCGGCACGGTGCAACTGAGCTGGCGAGGAGAAGAGCCGGATCTGCGGGTCATCGAAGCCGATGGTACGGTTACCGAGTATTCGGTGATGCCGGGGCAAAACCTGATCGTGGTCGATGGCCAGCCGGTACAGGTGGGGGATCCGCTGACCGACGGCCCGGCCAACCCCCACGACCTCTTGGAGATCTACTTTGAGTACCATCGCCAAACCTTGGGCGACGACCAAGCGGCACGGCTAGCCTTGCGGGAGGTGCAGCGCTTCCTGGTCAACGAGGTGCAGAACGTCTATCGCTCGCAAGGGGTGGAGATTGCCGACAAGCACATCGAGATTGTGGTGCGCCAGATGACCTCCAAGGTGCGGGTGGACGACAGCGGCGACACCGTCCTGTTGCCCGGCGAGCTGGTGGAGCTGCGGGAAATCCAGCAGACCAACGCTACCATGGCCATCACCGGCGGGGCGCCGGCTAAGTACACGCCCGTTCTGCTGGGGATCACCAAGGCCAGCTTGAACACCGACAGCTTCATCTCGGCGGCCAGCTTCCAGGAGACCACGCGGGTGCTGACGGAGGCGGCCATCGAAGGCAAGTCCGACTGGCTGCGGGGCCTGAAGGAGAACGTGATCATCGGGCGCTTGATCCCGGCGGGCACGGGCTTCAGCACCTACGAGGAGATGGCGCCAGAACCGGAGCCGGAGGAAGAGGAGGAGCCTGTTGTGCTGCCAGAGCTGCCGCCTCGCCTGATCTTGGATGACGACCAGCTCATCGACGACTCCACCCCCGTTGACGAGCCGACGGAGGATGAGGGAGAAGAAGAGTGAGGCGTTGGCGGATCACCAGCCCTGGGCGGCGCTACAGGCTGAGATCGTCGCTTGCCGCCGCTGTCCCCGCCTGGTGGCTTGGCGAGAGGCGGTTGCCCAGCAAAAGGTGGCCCGTTTTTGTGACCAGCTCTACTGGGGCCGACCGGTGCCGGGGTTTGGGGATGTGCAGGCGCGGCTGTGGGTGATCGGCTTGGCGCCGGCAGCCCATGGGGGCAACCGCACCGGGCGGGTGTTTACGGGGGATCCCAGCGGGGATTGGCTATTTCGCGCTCTGCGCCGGGCCAGGTTTGCCAATCAACCCATCTCTCTGCACCGGGAAGATGGCCTGCAATTGCGGGATTGCTACATCTCAGCCGTGATGCGCTGCGCGCCGCCGCAGAACCGCCCCACCGCCGCAGAAGCCAAGACCTGCCTGGGCTATCTGAGACAAGAGCTGGAGCTGTTGACCCAGGTGCGGGTCATCTTGGCGTTGGACCATAACCACATGCCATGGCCATGACGACCTTGCTGAGCCGCCAGGCCCGGCGGGGATCAGGCGGGCTGCCAGGTTTCCAGGCGGTAGGCGCTGTCCCAGAACAGCCATTCCAGGCGAGAGGCGGTGACAAAAGCAGCCGTCATCTTCTCCCGCGTCGCCGCTGTGGTCTGCGTAGCCAAGGAGTCGGTGATGTCCAGGGCCTGTTGCACCACCTGGGCAAATTCTTCCCCGGCATAGGTGTCGATCCATTGTTGATAAGGATTGTTGGGCTTGGCGGTGCGGTAAATGGCGGATCCCACCTCACGGTAAATCCAGAAGCAGGGCAGCACAGCGGCCATGGCCACCTCGTAGGGATCCAAGGCAGCCCCAGCCAATAGAAAACGGGTGTAGGCGAAGCAGGCAGGAGCGTAGGTTGTCTCCGGCTGGATGTCGTAGAGGCGAAAGTAACTCTCGTGCAGGCTGCGCTCGGCCACAATGGCCCCCAGGGCAAAGTTCAAGAAACTCACCACCCGCTCAGCCCCCTCGGAACGGGCCCCGATCAAGGCAAGGGCGCGGGCAAAATCGGTGAGATAAAGAGCATCCTGCTGCAGATAGAACTGAAAGCGCTGCCGCGAGAGGCTGCCTGCGGCCAGCTCTTGGTTAAAGGGGTGATCCAAGATCTGTTGGTAGATGGGCTCGATCGTCTGCCAGAGGTGGGCGGTAAAAGATTGAGACATGGTGGCTCTCTCGCGGCGTTTCTGGGGTTCTTTTCAACTGATTGAGATCTCTGGGTGTGGGGGAAACTCTTTGGGTGCCCTGTGGCCGGAAAGTTGGACGTGAGTATCTCGATTCCAGATCCCTACCCCCGCTAGGGCGGGGATCTCCTTGTCTCAGATTGCCCCTCCTCTGAGTTACCGCTTTTCAGGGGGTCAGCCCAGCTAAACCTAGGCTTCGGGCATAAGGGGACGGAAGCCGTGCTTGCGGGACAGTTGCCCGATTAAATCCAGCTTTTCTAGGGTGATCAAGTTGCGGCCCCAACTAAAATTGGTGTACAGGCCCTCGAACTCCAGGAGCATCGCCTCGGCAAAGCAGGCGAAGAGCTGGCGGGCCGGGTTGGCCACATTCAAAAATTGCATAATATTCCACTCGATATCGAGAGAGTGTTCCACCATGCCGCCGTCGATCACGTACAGCCCCTTGCGCTGCAACTTGGAGGCGATGTTTTTCGGGTAGCCACCGTCGATGATCACGCAGGGATCCGGAAGCACCTGAGGATCGAGGGTCACTCCTTGGCTCATGCTGGCCACCCAGACGATGAAATCGGCGCGGGGCAAGGCCTCTTCCAAGGAACAGACCTCCCCTTTTTTAAGTTTGGCCTGCAGCTCTTCCAGGCGTCGCCGCTCGCGGGCTATCAACAGCAATTTGGCCGGGGAAGTGTGGGCTACCAACCACTGGCAGATGGCACTACCGATATCGCCGGTGGCCCCCACCACGGCAACTGTGGCAGCTGCCAAATCCATGGCGTAGCGCTGGGCCGCCGCCTGCAATTGCTGACAGATGATATAGGCCGTGTGGGTGTTGCCGGTGGTAAAACGCCGAATTTCCAGGTCGATGTTGCGCACCCGCCTGAGGGTGTCGAGGCGAAAATTCTCGAAAATAATGCTGCTAAATCCTCCCAGGGTGGTGATGTTCAAGCCGCGCCGCTGCGCCAAGGCCATCGCATTCAAAATCTTGCGACAGGCCGCCTTCACCCGTCCCCCCGCCAGCATTTCCGGCAGGAAACAGGATTCGACGTACTGGCCATAGATTTTTTGGCCCGTGATGCTGGTCACCACGATCTCGTCCACCACCTGAGGCGGAGCCATGCACCAAAATTCCAGGTCGCTCTCCGCATATTCGGAATACCCCAGCTTATCTGCCACCCGTTTTGCGTGGGCCAGGCTGGTCAGGTGCCCGATCAGGCCGAACATAGATGCTCACTCACTTCGATACTTAACTTTATGAGCTCCATCCGGATCCCATCAAAACATGTCCGCACCCAGAGAGGGTAGGGAGCGTTCCAGCCAGGCCGGAAAACCAATCGGCAGGCAGAGTTGAGTTGCGTCAGGCGGCCCGCAGACCCTGGGCCGAGAGGCGCATTACCTCGCGGGTGTTGAAGCCGATGCTGGCCAGGGCCTCGCCGTAGGCGATCATGAAGTCTTCTACAATGGCCTCGGGATCCATGTAAATGGCTTCCACATCCGCCTCTACCTGCTGCAGCATCTGCCGAACTAGAGGCAGATTTTGGGCGTTGGCTGCTTCGATCTGGGCTTTAACCTCGGCAAAGTGCTCGCCCAGCCAGCGCTCCCCAAAATTGAGGTGCAGATACTCGTCCTTAACTACCCCCTCGGTGATCTTGCGGGCAAAGTCATCGGCAACCGGGATGTAGATGTTGTAGGCGGCAATGGCAAAGCACTCGATGATCAAAGACTGAATGACAAAACAGGAGACCAGATCCCCTGCCGCTGCAGCGCTTTGGAAATTGTCCCGCAAGGGCGCGAAAAAGGCGCGGGCAAACTCCACATCGGGTTCCACCTGCAGGTTTTTGCCGCAGGCCTGGAAGCCTTTCATGTGGCGCAATTCCATCTTGGCCAGCTTGCGCAGCTCCTCTGCAGCTTCCGGCAGCATTTCGGCCAGCTTGAGGTAGTTGTCGTGGGCTTCTTGTTCGCCTTCGATAACAATACCGTTGATGCGGGAGTAGGCCTGCCGATACCTTGGGCTGCTGTAGTCTAGGGCAGTGCCGCCCCCATCAGTGGGGGACGGGGGGGTGTTGGGCAGGACGTTCGCTGGGGCCATACTCGTGCATCTCCTTTTGTAGTTGTAGATTGTTGTGAACCGCTTCGCCGGCCCTTCAACAATCCTGGCGCTTGCCACTAAATTGTTCCTCTACTCAGAATAGCCTCAGGTGGTGCGGAATTCATCGGATCCCTTTTGCCCAGGGAGGCAAGCCTGTTAGGGTGAGTGCTCAGGTGCCGTTGAGGAGCCGGGGGTATGTCTGCTCTTGGGGAGGGCCTGAATCAGCTGCGCCAGTTGCTGGTGGATCTGGAGGAACAATCCCTCGATCAGCCGATTGGCAGCGCCGAGGAGGTGTTGCAGGCAATCGAGATGGCGACGGCTTTTGAGCTGTTCGAGGCGGAAAGCAGCCGTTTGCTGCTGCAGATTGTGGCCAATCTCTGGGATCGGGTACGCCAGCACGATCTGTCGGCGCAGGAGATCGAGGCGGTGGCAGAGAAGCTGCGGGCGGTGGGCTATACCGATGCCGAGATCCAGGAGATCTTGGATCTGGAGCCTCAGGACAACTAGCCGCAGGCTAGGCGGAAACCATGCCCAACTCGGTGGGAGCGACATCTGCTTCTAGGTGAGTGGCCGTGTCGTAACAGGCTCCCCGCAGGTTGGCAAGCTTGAGTTTACAGCCGCTGAGGTTGGCCCCTTTCAGGTTGGCGCCGCTGAGGTTGGCCCCCGCCAGGTCTGCCTGGCTGAGATCGGCACCACTCAGGTCGGCTGCGGTCAGGTTGGCGCCGCGCAGGTTGGCCCCTTGCAATCGAGATCCCTGCAATTTGGCCTTTTCTAGATTGGCCAGGCGCAGGTTGGATCCCTGCAGATCGGCTTGGCTGAGGTCGGCGCCGCTCAAGTAGGCCCGCTCCAGGTTGGCAGCGGCCAGTTTGGCCTGCTGGAGGGTTGCTCCGCCCAGGTCGATCCCGGCCAAGTCGGCACCGGCCAGGTCAGCTTCGGCCAATTGGCTGTTGCTGAAGTCCCGCTCGCCGCTGCCATAGCGCTGCAACAGTTCCGCTGCGGTTTCGACCATTGCTTTTCCCCATCCTAGACAAGTCGGATCCTACCGAGGAACAGGGTTGCCGCCAAGGGCGCACATCCTCCAGGCGGCGCCTATCAGCCATGCCTCCAGATCCGAACATCTGCCAAGGCCATCAGCCCTCTTGCCTGCGAGAGCGCGCTAGGATGGGCGCAACGCCCTTTTCTCTGGATCCCATTTGTTCTGTTATGAGCTTGCCCCGCGTGCCCCGCTCCCGGCCCCGCCCAAAGTTACGCTCGATCCCTCGCCGCAAAACCGAATCGGCTCTCTATGCCGAGATGCAGCAGCTCACTGTGGAAAAGCAGCGGCTCAACCAGGAATTGGAGTTCATTCAGGAACGGCAAGGGCAAATTCAAGCAAGGCTCCGGGAAATCGAACAAGCGCTACAGCGTTTTCAGCAGGAGGCAGAGAGCTTTCGGGATCCCGCCGCTGCTCGAGAACCGGGCACTGGCCGCTTCTCCTCCTCCCGTTTCCCGCCGATGACCTTTGAGTACTGAGCCAGTTCCCTGCCGAGTGGGGAAGCCAAAGCCATTGCCAAAGGAGCAAAAAACTGGGTTTAGAGCCCCGTTCTGTCCTTTGGGACGGCCTTGTGGTACCTTTTGTATGGCGGCATGGGTAGTCAACCGCTTCAAAAACCCAGTAGTCTAACCCCTAAGACATTAGCTAGGGTTTTGTATTGGCCTTGAAGCGGTACCCTTGGGCAGAAGAGAACCGAGCCGCGAGACCGAAGTCCAGGGGTAGACCTGTTGGCTTTTGCTACCGGGATCCAGCCGCCCAGTCCGAGATCTTCTCATGGCCCATTCTGAAACTCCCATCCGGCATCGCTGAGTCCATAACTGCAACTGAGTACACAAGGAGCTGAGCCTCGACCATGGTTACTGCCACCGCTACTGCGACCAACGTTGGCTACATCACTCAGGTCATTGGACCTGTGATCGACGCCGAGTTTCCCAGCGGCAAGCTGCCTGAAATCTACAACGCTCTCAAGGTGGAGGCGACGACCGAAAGCGGATTGAAGGTCAAAGTCACCTTTGAGGTGCAGCAGCTTTTGGGGGATAACCGCGTGCGGGCCGTGGCCATGTCTTCTACCGATGGCTTGGTGCGGGGCATGCCAGTGGTGGATACAGGTGCCCCGATTACCGTGCCGGTGGGCGAGGCTACCCTGGGTCGCATTTTCAACGTGCTGGGGGAGCCAGTGGATCAAGGAGAGCCGGTGCAAGCCAAGGAGTTTGCCCCCATCCACCGCAGCGCGCCGCCCTTTGTGGAGCTGACCGTCAAACCGGAGCCCTTTGAAACCGGCATTAAGGTGATCGACCTGCTGGCCCCCTTCAAGAGAGGTGGCAAGGTGGGCCTGTTTGGCGGCGCCGGCGTCGGCAAGACGGTGCTCATCCAGGAGCTGATCCACAACATTGCCGAGGAGCACTCCGGCCTATCGGTGTTTGCCGGCGTGGGAGAGCGCACCCGCGAGGGGAACGACCTCTACAACGAGATGAAAGAATCGGGGGTGCTGGACAAAGTAGCGCTGGTGTACGGCCAGATGAACGAGCCGCCGGGCGCTCGTATGCGGGTGGGCCTGACCGCCTTGACGATGGCGGAGTACTTCCGCGACGTCAACAAGCAGGATGTGCTGCTGTTTATCGATAACATCTTTCGCTTTGTGCAAGCTGGCTCGGAAGTGTCGGCGCTGTTGGGCCGCATGCCCTCGGCGGTAGGCTACCAGCCCACCTTGGCCACGGAAATGGGCAACCTGCAGGAGCGGATCACCTCCACCAAGCAGGGATCCATCACGTCGGTGCAAGCGGTGTACGTGCCCGCCGACGACCTGACGGACCCGGCGCCGGCGACGACGTTTGCCCACCTGGATTCGACGGTGGTGCTGTCGCGCAGCCTGGCGGCCAAGGGCATCTACCCGGCGGTGGATCCCCTGGATTCTTCGTCCACCATCTTGCAGGCAGACATTGTGGGCGAGGAGCACTACAACACCGCTCAGGCGGTGAAGCAAACGCTGCAGCGCTACAAAGAGTTGCAGGATATTATCGCCATTCTGGGGTTGGACGAGCTGTCGGAAGAGGACAAGCTGGTGGTGGCCCGCGCCCGCCGCATCGAGCGCTTCCTGTCGCAGCCGTTCTTTGTGGCCGAGGTCTTCACTGGCTCGCCTGGCAAGTACGTGAAGTTGGAGGACACCATCAAAGGCTTCCAGCGCATTCTCTCCGGAGAACTGGATCATCTGCCGGAGCAGGCTTTCTATCTGGTGGGCACCATCGAGGAGGCCATCGAGAAGGCGGAGAAGCTCAAGTCCAAGTAATCCCTCACCCTCAGCCCCTCTCCCAGGGGGAGAGGGGGGTTGGCGGCTGCTGAGGATCCTCGGCCACAGGCCCGAAGCGGTAGCCTTTGCCATAGACGGCGTGGATCAACTCGGGGGAGCCGGGCAGACGGAGGCGGCGCCGCAGCAGGCGCACCTGAGCAGCCAGGACGTTGCTGCTGGGGGGATCCTCGCCGGCCCACACCCGCTCGTAGATCTGCTCGTGGGTGAGCAACTGGCCGGGGTGGGCCATGAAGTACTCCAGCAGGCGGAACTCTTTTTGGGAGAGGTGGATCATCCGTCCTTGGCGGTAGGCCACTTGGTTCTCCCGATCCAGCTCTAGGTCTCCAATTTGCAGGCGAGGGATCCCTTCGCCGGGGCCGGCAGCCCGCCGCAAGAGGGCTCGCACCCGCGCCAGCAGCTCCCGCAGCTCGAAGGGCTTGACCAGGTAGTCGTCGGCGCCGGCGTCCAGCCCTTCCACCCGGTCGTCGAGAGTATCTTTGGCGGTCAGGAAGAGGATGGGGGTGGCGCGATCTACCTGTCGCACCTGTTGGCAGAGGGAGAGGCCGGACAGGCCCGGCAACATCCAGTCCAGTACCAGCAAGTCGTAGGGTGGGGCTGGGGGCTTCTGCAGCAGCTCCCAGGCGCTGTTTCCCTCGTAGGCCACGTCCACGCTGTGGCCCTCTCGCCGCAGGTGCTGGGCCAGGGAATCGGCCAGCTCCACTTCGTCGTCCACCAACAAGATGCGCGCCATGCTCTAGGATTCTGTCTCGTCGTCGCTTGCCGGAGGGGCCAGGGAGGGAGGGGGCTCCAGTTGTAAGCAGAGATCGTAAAGGCGGCGCCGCGTCCACAGGGGGGATCCCTGGAAGCGCCGGGCCAGTTGGCGGCTGGCAGCGGAGCGGGGAAGGCCCTCGGCCAGCAGGCGGGCCAGCTCCTGGCGAACTTCCGCTTCCGAGGGGGAGGTTTCTTCGCCCTTTTCGGAGGCAGGCCGCCCCTCTAGAACAAGGGTGAACTCCCCCCGCGGCGGCTGGGCGGCGCAGTGCTCCAGAGCGGCGGCCAGGGATCCCCGCCAGAAGGACTCGTGCAGCTTGGTCAGCTCGCGGGCCAGCACGATCTGCCGCCGGGGGCCGCAGTGAGCCAGGAGATCTTGCAGGGTTTGCTGCAGGCGATGGGGGGCTTCGTAGAGAACGACGGTGCGCTCTTCTTGGGCCAGTTGTTGCAGACGGGCTTGTCGTTGGCTGGCTTTGAGCGGCAAAAACCCCTCGAAGACAAACCGCCCTGTGGCCAGCCCAGAAGCAGCCAAGGCGGCCACTGCCGCTACCGGGCCAGGCACCGGGATCACCGGGATCCCAGCTTGGATACAGGCGCGCACCAGTTCCTCTCCTGGATCGGAGATGGCGGGTGTGCCGGCATCGCTGATTAGGGCCACCGACTGCCCTGCCGCCAGATACTTGAGGATTTGCGGGATGCGCTGGGCGGCGTTGTGCTCGTGGTAGCTGATGAGGCGGGCGGAGATCTGAAAGTGTTTAAGAAGCTGGCCGGAGTGGCGGGTGTCTTCTGCCGCCACCCAGTCCACTTCCCGTAGGACTCGCAGCGCCCGCAGGGTAATGTCTTCGCGGTTGCCGATAGGGGTGGCCACCAAGTAGAGGCTGGCGGTGGGGCGCTCCATCTCGACAAGGCCAGAGCTAAGCGGGTACTGCTTTCCAGGTTAAGGGATCCCTGTGGCAGGATCGGGGAAGATTGGCGGGAGAAAGCAGGTGCGCCTGACCACGCGAGCTACCTATAGCATCCGGGCTTTGCTGGATCTGGCGATGCTTGGCCAGGTGGCCTCGGTGCGGGCCATTGCCGAGCGACAGCAGATCCCGGCCCCCTATCTGGAAAAGCTGTTGATCGAGCTGCGCCAGGCTGGCTTGGTCTGTTCGCAGCGCGGGGCGCAGGGGGGCTACCGGCTGGCACGGGCACCGCGGCGGATCCCAATTAGCGCCATTTTGGCGGCGGTGGGAGAATCTCTGGATCCTCTCCCGGCTGAGAGGGCAGGGGCTCAGCAGGAAGGCTCTGCGGATGGGCTGGACTGGGTAACGGAGGCCCTCTGGCGGCGGATCGCCCAGCGGGTGGAGCAGGTGTTGGAGGAAACAACTCTGGAAGATCTCTACTTCGACGCCCGCAGTTGGCAGGCAGCCCAAAGTCAGGGGGGAGGGTTTGTGGTCTGATCGCGCCTGCGGGAGGGAGACCTTGCTGTTTTTTCCGAGTCAGCCAGCCGCTCCCCTGGTGCTGGCGGCGGCTTTGGGTCTGGATTACTGGTTGGCAGATCCCTGGGGGTGGCCCCATCCGGTGCGGGTGATGGGGGCGGTCATCGCCTGGGGCCAGAGTTGCATTCTCAGGCGCTGCCCAACGCCGGCGGCCCAGCGCTGGGGCGGGGCAGCTCTCACCCTGGCGCTGCTGGCGGGATCCTACGCGGCAGGCTGGGGGCTGATCGCCGTTGCCCAGGCTCTCCATCCCTGGGCAGGGATCCTGATGCAGATCATCCTGATGGCCAGTTGCCTAGGGGGGCGCAGCCTGCGCTTTGCCGCCTTGGAGGTGTTGGATCCCTTGGAAAAGGGGGATCTGCCGCAGGCCCGCCAGCGCCTAAGCCGCTACGTGGGCCGGGATACGGAGCACCTGACGGAGGCGGAGATCTTGCGAGCGGTGGTCGAGACGGTAGCCGAGAATACCCCCGACGGGGCGACGGCCCCTTTGTTCTATGCCTTTTTGGGAGGGGCGCCCTTGGCTTTGGCCTACAAAGCCAGCAGCACGCTTGATTCGATGGTGGGCTACCGCCATGCCCCCTTCACCTACCTGGGCACGGTGCCGGCCCGCTGTGAGGATGGGCTGACCTGGCTGCCCTGTCGCCTGACGGTGCTGACCCTGGCCCTGCTCAGCGGGGATCCCTGGGGATTTTGGCAGCGCTGTCGCCGCGACGGGCGGGCGGATCCCAGCCCCAATTCGGGGTGGAGCGAGGCGGCCTTTGCCTGGCGGCTGCAGATCCAGTTGGGAGGCACCAATTTCTATCGCGGCATCCCCAAAGAGAAGCCCAAGGTGGGGATCCCGGCTCGTCCCTTGAGCCCCCAGGTGGTGCGGGAGAGTCTGGGGCTGCTGAGGCAGGTTCTGGGGGTGTGGGGAAGTTGGATGGTGGGAGTAACTCTAGTTCTCAACTCTCCTCTCCCTCTAGGAGAGGGGTTGTAAACTACTCCAGACTAAAGTCAGGAGCTTTTAGTAGCCCTGCAGTCGGCAAACCGACCGCGGACCTCTGGGCTGGTTTACAGCAGCCCCAATCGACCGTTCCCAGTGCCTTAAAAGCCGTTTCTGGTGCCCGCAACACTAGGATAATTCAGAAGCAGCTAAAGCTGCCTAAGCCGAACAGAGGCAGAAAAGGCGAGGTCTTGCAGTCAAAACTGAACGGTCTGGAGCGTCGCATGCGCATGGGAAGGAGCTCCGGGATCCAAGGGCTTTTAATCTTAACGGGTGCTAGCTCAGCGCCCAGCGCTGCAGGGCAATGCCGAGGAGCAGGCCCAGGCCGCCAAAACGCAGCACCTGCCAAAAGGTGGCAGGAACGGGGTTAAACACTTCCAACAGGTAGGCTTGCAGACGTTGTTCCAATTGGCTGACTTCCGCCTGGATTTCAGCCCAGTGTTCGGGGGAGAGCTGGGATAGGCGCTCCAGCTCGCGCAGGTCGGCCAGCCGCGCTTGCAAGATCTCGAGCTTGGCTTGCAGAGCCTCAAGGGAATCGGGGGAATCGGGAGGAGCGGTCACGGCTGCGCCTCGGCTGGGGGGGCGGGGGAACGGGATCCGGCAAACCCGGTTTGGATCTCGTTGAAGGGTTTGGCTTGGATCACCCCTGGGGGGACGGGATCCAACTGGAAGAGGGCGCGAATGGCGTTTTCCACTTCGGTGATGGGGCGGTTGCCAATGGATTGGTAGACGAGGTTGCCCTGGGAGTCAAAAAGCAGGGTCTGGGGGACTTGGCCGCTGTAGTATTGGCCACGCTCATCCCCAGGCAGGAGGGAATCGACAGAATAAGGAATGAAATAGACTCCCCAGCCATAGCGAACTTGCAGGTTGGCCAGGGTGGCTGCGTATTTTTTGCAGTCGCTGCTGTCGTCGATGTAGTACACCAGCAGGGCCGGGATCCCTTGTTCTTTGGCCTGTTTCAGGGAGACACGAGGGGGGATCATGCCGCCGTTGGAGCCATAGAGGGCAAAGATGTTGCCGTCGTAGCGGTCGTCGTTGAGGAGAGCATGGGCAGGCGGAGACAACCAGCCCATTAACACGACGCACAAAGCTACCAGGAGAAGACGCAGCCACAGCATGATTCAAAACAGCATGATCCAGGGAGGATTGTCGGGCAGAGGGGAGGCTCTCTCATTGTGCCATTTTGCCCCGGTTCAGTCTCAGGGGCGGTGGATGATGGCCTCGACCCGCCGTTGTTTTTTCACCGGATCTACGCCCACCAGCCGGATGTAGTCCTTGGGAAAACGGCTGAGGCACTGCTCGACAGCCTGACAGGCAGCGGCCCATTCTCTCAGGTGGGCAACTCCACACTCCTGCCAGGAATGAACGCGGTAGCGGCGCGGATCCGCATGCTCCACCAGGATCTCATAGCCTTGGGCCAGGATCTGGCGAAGCTGGGCCTGCACGTCTGGGTTGAGGGAAACTGGGGCAGGATCGGCCGAGTTGGCAGCCACAGGAGGAGGGGATGGCGGGGAAGCGGGGGGCGGCTCTTGAGGAGCGGAGCGCCGGAGGCCAAGGTATTCCTCGGAGAGGCGACGGGCTTCTACTTGGTGTTGCTCGGCTTTGAGCTGGTGGCCGGCCTGGATCAACTGCTCCAGAGAAAATCGCGGTGGCGGAAACTGGGGGGCGCCCTCTTTGCTTTTGAGCAGGCGAAAGGCAATCCCTTCCAGGCCGACTTCTTGGATAAATTGCCATACCTGCTCGTCGTAGAGCTGGGCGCGCAGGGCGCCGAAAAAGTCGATGGCCTGCTCGGGAAAGGCGTCCACCAGGCGCTCAATCTCCTCAAGAGACAGCCCGTCGGCTTGAAAAATGCCGTGAACGATGTGGATGCGGTCGGTGCGGCTGGGCTCCCAGTAGAACTTGCGCATGCGCCCATCGCGGATGAGGGGGGCATAGAGGGTGGAAAAGTCGTTGCCGGTGGCGATGATGGGCACCCGCGGCAGGGGCTTGGGATCGTAGCTGCCGGGAAGCTGCACGTTGGTGGGGTTGTCGGCGATGTTCATCAGGGTGGCGCTCACCAGTTGGGTGTTGACGGTGTACTGGGTCATGCTGTTCAGGCGACCGGCGCCGGCATCCAGGTCGTTGATCATCAGCACGGCCATCTGGCCAAATTTGCGGATGTGCTCGGCAGCTTCACGGTAGCGCAGGCGAATCATACGGGCGGGATCCCCGGCGTCGGGACTTTCCAGCTCGCCCCCCGAGATGTGGACGGCATAGACCTTCATGCGCTCAAAGATGAGGTTGCATTGGGATGTAGTAGCTCATCGGTGGGCCTTAGCTTGGTTGCGAGAGTTTCTATTTCCTCCATTGTCGTTCTGGGAAGTTGGCCCCTGCCCCTCCTCGGCCCAATTCTCGGCGGGCAGCAGGGACAATACTCCAGATAAGTGCTAATTATCTGGACTATCGGCAAGGGGAAAGAGTGCCCACATGGGCGTTGCCATGGGATTACGCGGGAGGTTAGTTTTTGTAACAGTCTTCCGGCAGGGCGACCCCAGAGATGGCAACACAAGCTTTTCTGGCGCTCTGGTCAGGCCGGCTTAGACGAAAAGCTGTCCATCTAAGTAAGGGTGAGATCTTGCTGTTGAATTGCCTAAGCTCTGTGTTGCTGGCTGTCGAAGCCGCCGCTCCCGTCGAGGCGCCAGGGGGAGACAACCTCTCTTCCTTGATCTTGGTGGCGGTGCTGCTGGCCTTGGTGGTCATCTACTTGGCCAGCCGCGTTGGCGGAGAAATGGCCGTTCGCCTGAGTTTTCCCCCCGTGCTGGGAGAGTTGCTGGGAGGGGTGTTGGTGGGCGGTTCTGGCCTGGGGTTACTGGTTTTTCCCGAAGGGCCGCTTTCTGCCGAGGCGTTGCCTACCTTGGCCCAGTCCTCAGCTCTGATGCAGATTCTGCAGGCCACCGCGGGTCTTGACAAGGGATCCCTGGTGCAGGTGTTCTCCTCCCAAAGCCAGATCATCGACATCCTCTCGGAGATGGGGGTGGTTATCCTTCTCTTTGAAATTGGTCTTGAGTCGGATCTGGGGGAACTGTTGCGGGTTGGCCCGCAGGCGGCGGCCGTGGCCGTTATTGGGGTTGCTGTGCCCTTTGCGGCGGGAACACTGGGCCTGCTCTACCTCTTTCACGTGCCTGTCATCCCTGCCATCTTCGCCGGGGCGGCTCTGACGGCAACCAGCATTGGCATCACCGCCCGCGTCTTGGCCGAGCTGCAAAAACTCACCTCCCTCGAAGGGCAGGTGATCATCGGCGCCGCCGTCCTGGACGACGTGTTGGGCATCATCATCTTGGCGGTGGTGGCCAGCTTGGCCAAAACCGGAGAGGTTGACGTCGCCGATGTTGGCCTCATCGTCGTCAGCGCTGTCGTCTTTCTCGTCGGCTCTATCGTCTTGGGGCGACTCCTCAGCCCCTACTTTGTGGCTCTCCTCAACAACCTGAAAGCCCGCGGCAACCCCCTTTTGCCCGCTCTGGTCTTGGCTTTCTTGTTGGCCTACGTAGGGCAGGTGATCCACCTGGAGGCGATTTTGGGCGCTTTTGCCGCCGGCCTAATTCTAGGGGAAACCGACAAGCGCCAGGAGCTAGAAGAACAGATCAAGCCCGTTTCCGACCTGCTGGTGCCCATCTTCTTCGTCTGCGTCGGGGCCAAAACCAACCTCGCCGTGCTCAACCCCACCCTCCCCGCCAACCGCGAGGGGCTGATCATTGCCGTCTTCTTGGTTAGCGTTGCGATTGTGGGCAAGCTGGCCGCCGGCCTGGGGGCGTTCGGCAAGCCGGACATCAACCGCTATGCCATCGGCGTGGGCATGATCCCGCGCGGCGAGGTGGGCCTGGTGTTTGCCGGCGTGGGAGCGGCCAGCGGGGTTCTCTCCGAGGCTCTCGACGTCAGCATCATCGTCATGGTGATCGCCACCACCTTTATCGCCCCCCTCTGGCTGCGGGGAGTATTGATCGGGGAAGTAGACTCTCCTCCTTCTCTCCTGGATCTGCAGGCAGAAGCATCAGAGCAAGACCGCGTCGAAACCCCATCAGCTCGCTCAGACTCAGAGCAGGTGGGCATTCCTGAGAGTTGAATCACCTCGACTTTCTCCCCAAACGTCCCCAGAGCGTCTGGAACAGCAGCCACAGCGGGTTGCGACGGCGGGATCCCACGTCTTCAACCTTCTCCGCCCTCTCCTGTTGGGGCAAAATCACCCGCATCGAGGGCGGGTCAAACCGCTGCATCGTTGTGGAGCGCCGATCCACCACCTCCGCCTTTAGGCTGCGAAAGCTGACAGACTGGAGATACCGCTGAAACTCTTCGTTCGACAACTGGCGAATGCAATACTGCATCCGCACCTGATCCCCCAACTGGATCTGATCCCCATCCTTGAGATCCCAGCTCAGACATTTCTGCCCGTTTACTGAGATGCCATTGGTGCTGCGCTTGCCTTCGATATTGCCGTCCAACAGCCGGTAGGTGTAGCCACCGCCTTTTTGCGGCAGCCGCAAGAGCAGCGCGTGCTGCCGAGAAACCGCCGCCGAATGGACGACAATGGCGTTGCTGGGATCCCTGCCGATGGAATAGGTGGCGGCACTGAGGGCCACAGCCCGCCGTCCCTGCTCGTCATCGATCACCAGCACATGCCAAGTCTGGGAGGGGGAAGACGCTGGGTCAGCAGGCATCGTTTGGGGTTGGCTTTGCCAGAGAAAGGTTCGGCAGAAGAAGGGCCTTCCTTCATAATGATAGGATAGGGCTTAGCCACCCGCGAGGAATCGTAAACAGCCGCCATGACTGCAACTCCCTCCCTTCTTCAGGAACTTCCCCCCATCTACCCTGGCGTGGCCGTGCGGGTCATCAATCCCAACGATACCTACTACCTCTTTGAAGGACAAGTACAGCGGGTTACCGACGACCATGCCGCTGTCCTCTTCGAGGGGGGCAACTGGGATAAATTGGTTACCTTCCGCCTTTCGGAATTGGAAGTGGTGGACAAGTCCCGCCGCTAGCTCCGCTCCGCTTTCCTCTAGAACTTCCCCATGCGCAGCCATTGGCAGGAACCTTTCCTTTGGATCCATGCCGCCGGGATCCTCCTCTTCCCCTTGTGGATTGGGCTAACCGTCATTGGGTTGGCCACCGGGGATCCTCTCCTGTCGGTGGGAGTAGAGCAGGCCGCAGTGGCCGTGGCGGGCATTGGGCCAGTCTTTGCCATGCAGTGGCGCAAGCCCTTCGATGTCTTCAGCCTGTGGGTGGCCGCCGTTCCTCCCGAGGAACTCACCCCCGACCAACGCCGCATCTTGGCTGCCTTCCTCAGCCCCGAACACAAGATCTTGACGCTATTGGCGGCACTCCTGCTGCTGGAAGTCTTTGAGCGCCTCTACGACTTCGCCCCCCTCTTTGCCCCCCTCACCCCTGGCAACGGCACCCGTCTGGCCGGCCTGGCCATAGCCGCCTTCGGGTTTTGGGGGGCCAACCTGTTCTTGCAGATCCCCCTTGCTGCAATACGGGTACTTCTCCTCAGCGAGCCGGAGCTGGCCCAACTGGATCCCATCCCTGCTGAGGAGATCGAGAGCCGCTTCTCCGTTGTTGGCGATCGCCACACCCCGCTGTTGCAACGGCTGCTGCGCCGGATTGCCGCAGTCCCATCGCAGGCACAAAAAGATGGAAATCAGAGACTCGACTGTAAAGTAGAAGTAGCCGAAGCTGCCGGCTCAGATGCCGAATCCGAAGGACGGGAGGCTGCCACACCGGAAACGACCCCTGACTTCACTTAGACAGGTTGCTGGGACGGATTTCTACCCCAAAGAAACTGCAGCTCGATGCTAGAGTGGATGGGATCCAGACTGTTGTCTGACCATCGGCGTTCTCCTGATCTTCGAGGCTACCGCACCGGCAATGGCGAGCAACTTTTCCTTCCGCTTTAAACAGTTCACCCAACGCCTCAGAGAAACCACCCAGCTTCCCCAGTTTTTCACCGAGCAAGCCACCAGCGAAACCCAAAACCTCGCGCGGGAGTTGGCATTGGTTGGGGAATACGCCACCCAGCTCAGCCAGGTGGTGATGGAGGTGGACTTCCTCAACCAGCTCTACACCCGTCTTTTGAACGAGCGGGAAGTGCTGCAGCAGGAAAAAGACAACTTAGAAGCGCGGGTCTTCGAGTTGCAGCAGGAGCGCAACGAGACTGAACCCCAAGTGATGTACCTACGTGAACAACTGAGCCAGGCCGCCTTTCAACTGGAGCAAACGCAAAACCGCGAGCGCAGCCTCAGCGAGCGGGAACGGCAACTGTCGGAGATCGTGGCCCAACTGGAGCGCCGGCGGGCTGTGCTCAACCAGGCCATCGAAAACCTCACCAACCAAGAGGCCGATTACACCGTTCGCAACAAAGAGCTAGAGGCCGTCATCAAAGATAACGAGCGCAAAGCCAAGCAATACCTAGAAGCCGCCAACCACTACCGGGCGTACTTGGAAGAGCTGAACGCCCAGATACAGGAAGCTCAGGCCAAGCTGAGGAGCCTCGGTGTTGAGCCCAAACCCGCCGACCTGCCGCGGCTTGAGGATATGGAAAAGCCAACTCCCATCCCCACGCCGCCGCCCTCTACTCCCATCGGCTACCCACCACCCCAACAGCCTCCTCCACCCCAGTCGGGCGGCTACTGGTCGGACAGCCCCTTCGATGACGATCCCTGGAGCTAGGGGCTATCCCAACAGCGCTTGTAAGTCAGCTCTGCGGCAAAGCTCAGTGCCCTCTGCCCTGAGCCGCCTTGGGAGAGCTGAGGGAGACGCGTACCCTAAAGAAGAGATCCACAGTAGGGGATCCAGCGTCCAGTTACACCCAAGCCAGACCTATGGAACTGACTGTGCCGGATTTGCAAGCCCTCAGCCAATGGGATCGGCAGTTCTGCCGCTTTGCCGAGCAGCAACAGCTCCTCAAGCCCAAACAACTGGCCTTGGCCCTGAAGATCCAGCGGCAGCAGCACGGCCCCCTGGCCTTGATCCTCTGGCAGTTGGGGTTTGTGGGCCTGCAGCACTTGGCGCAGTTTTGGGAGAGAGTATCTGGCGACGCTGACCCGGAGCTGCTCCAAGACAAGGCCTTCGGCTGACAAAAAGGGTGACTGCTGCCGTCTGTTTTCCTGGCCGAGGAGCGAGACTGCAGTATGGCCTTTTCGGACTCCACCGTCACTCATCCTGAAAGTCCTGTAGCGGTGAGCTGCGGCTCCCTTCCTGCAGCGCCGCCCGCCCCCCAGCCACCATCGGGTGAATCTTCTGGTTAGCTGACCTGTTGTACTTGGCCGACTGCCGCTTGCGTAAGCAGAAGAGGGAAAGACAGCACTCTGCACCGCTCCTGCAAGAGGGTGGCTGGGCGCTCTTTCAGCGTGGTTGGCCTACCAACCCTGTCGCTGGAAAAAGCTGGAATCCACAGCCATAGGTTTTGCCCTGCAATCAAGTCGATTCTTCCGGCAACAGACCCTTGGGATCCTCCGGCGGCGGCAGATGGGCCAGATCCCCACGGGATTCGCTCCCCAAAACTCGCGCCTGGATTCTCTTGATCACGACATAGAGCACCGGCACCACCAGCAGGCTGAGCAGGGTCGAGACGAACATACCGCCGATAACAGCCGTGCCCAGAGACTGGCGGCTGGCAGCCCCGGCGCCACTGGCCACGGCCAGCGGGAAAATCCCCAGGATCGTGCTCAGGGCCGTCATGAGGATGGCGCGGAAACGGGTCTCCGCCGCCTGGATCGCGGCCTTGACCAGCGGGATCCCCTGGGCAACCAGTTGGTTGGCAAACTCCACGATCAAGATCGAGTTCTTGCTGGCCAGACCGATCAACATCACCAGCCCCACCTGGCAAAAGATGTCGTTGGCCAGGCCCCGCAGCAGTTGGGCCGAGAGCGCCCCCAGAACCGCCAGCGGCACCGCCAGCAGAATGATCAAGGGATCCACATAGCTCTCAAATTGGGCCGCCAGCACCAGGAAGACGAACACCGACCCCAAAGCGAAGATCAGCGGCGCCTGTCCCCCCGACTCGATCTCTTCCAAGGACAGGCCCGACCACTCGAAGCCAAACCCCTGCGGCAGCAAGCGGGCAGCCAGACTTTCCATAGCCCGAATGGCTTGCCCTGAGCTGAAGCCCGGCAGCGGGCTGCCCTGGATCTCCGCCGAGCGGAAGAGGTTGAAGTGGTTGATGATTGCAGGGCCGGTGGTCTCCTCCACCTGAACCAGGGTGCTCAAGGGCAAAAGCTGCCCCTGCCCACTGCGCACGTAGAACTGGCCGATACGTTCGGGGCTGCCCCGGAAAGCCTGATCCGCCTGCACATAGACCCGGTAGTTGCGGTTGAACAGGTCGAAATCGTTGACATAGGTGCCCCCCAACAGGGTCTGCAGCGTGCCGAAGACCTCGGCCAGCGGGATCCCCAGCACCTGGGCCATGTCCCGATCCACCTTGACCTGCAACCGGGGGGAGTTGGCGTTGAAGGTGGGCGGGTTAATCCGCACGCCCAGGGGGGGTTGGCCCGGCGGGGGCGGCGCGTTGCCCACGAAGAAAAGCGTGTTGGCCGTCTGCTGCAGCAGGTTGAAATCGTTCACCCCCCGATCCTGGAGCTGGAAGGTGAACCCGCCCGTAACCCCCAAATCGGGAATGGCTGGCGGCAAAATCGGGATCACCAACGAGCGGCTGATCCCGCCCAAAAAGGGCCCGAACAGCCGGTTGACAATCGCCTGCGCCGATTGTTCCGGTCGCCGCCGCTCGTCCCAGGGCTTGAGGGTGGCGAAGATTAACCCGTTCCCCGGCGAGGGCCCGGTAAAGCTGAACCCCCCCACGATCACCTGGTTTTCGATTTCCGGGATCCCGTCCAAAATGGCGCTGGCCTGCCGGATGACCCGGTCGGTGTAATTGAGAGAAACCCCCGGCGGCCCCTGGATGATGGTGATGAAAAAGCCCTGATCCTCATCCGGCACAAACCCGGTCGGCACGACCTGGAACAGCCAGTAGGTGAGGCCCAGACAGGCGACAAACCCCGCCACCACCAGCAGCCGCAGCTTCACCACCAGCTCCAGGAACCGACGATAGGCGGCGCGGATCCCTTCCACGGCCCGGTCAAACCAGCGCAACAGCCAAAACATCTGCTCCGAACGGGGGCGGATCAGCAGCGCCGACAACGCCGGAGCCAGGGTAATGGCATTGAAGGTAGACAGCGAAACCGATACGGCAATGGTGACGGCAAACTGCCGGTAGATGCGGCCACTGGTGCCGGGAAAGAACGCGATTGGCACAAACAGGCCCAACAGCACCAGCGTCGTGGCGATCACCGCCCCCAGGACCTCGTTCATCCCCGCCGAGGCCCCCTGCAGAGGCCGCATGCCGCGGTCGCGGATGTAGCGGGAGATGTTCTCCACCACCACGATGGTGTCGTCCACCACCAGGCCGGTGGCCAAGGTGAGGCCGAACATGGTCAGGGTGTTGATGGAAAAGCCGAACAGGCGCACAAACGCAAACGTCCCCAGCAGCGCCACCGGGATCGTGACAGTGGGGATGAGAGTGATGCGCCAATCCTGCAAAAAGATAAACAGCACCAGCACCACCAGGACAATAGCCTGCAGCAGGGTGAAGATCACCTCCTGCACCGACTCCGTAATAAACAGCGTGGCGTCGAAGGCGATCTCGTAGATCAAGCCGGGCGGGAAGCTACGGGAGAGCTCCGCCAACGTCTGCCGCACCTGCCGCGACACCTCCAAGGCGTTGGCATCCGGCTGCTTGGTGATGGCGATCCCCACCGCCTCCTGGCCGCCGATGCGGAAGAACGTATCGTAACTTTGGGCCCCCAGCTCCACCCGACCCACGTCGGCAATGCGCACCAAGCTGCCGTCGGGGCTGGCTTTGAGCACAATTTGGGCAAACTCCTCCGGCTGCGACAGCCGCCCCGTGGCCTGGACGCTGATCTGAACCTCCTGATCCGGGGGGCTGGGCTGGCTGCCGATCTGTCCGGCAGGCACCTGGATGTTTTGCTGGCGCACGGCGTTCACCACATCCAGCGCCGTCAGCCCATAGCCGGCCAGCCGCGTCGGATCCAGCCAGATGCGCATGGCATAGGTGCGCTCCCCGAAGACGATGACATCGCTGACGCCGCGAATGCGCCGCAGGGCATCGCGCACGAACAGCTCGGCGTAGTTGCTCACAAACAGCTCGTCGTATTCCCCTGCCTCTGAGCGCAGCGCCACCACCTGCACAAAAGCGCTATCGCCGGCCTTTTCTACACTAAGGCCGTTTTGGATCACCTCTGCCGGCAGCCGCGCCTGCACCCGTGCCACCCGGTTTTGCACATCCACAGCCGCCGTGTCCAGATCCCGATCCGGGCTGAAAGTGACGGTGATCTGGCTGGTGCCGTTGCTGCTGCTCACCGAAGAGATGTAGCGGATGCCCTCGACGCCGTTGATCTCCTGCTCCAGCACATTGGTTACCGCCGTCTCCACCGTCTCGGCATCGGCTCCAGGGTAAACGGCGGTCACCCTCACCGCCGGCGGCGCCACCTGCGGGTAGTAGTCCACCGGCAATAGGGGAATGCTCACCGCTCCCACCAGCACAATGATGATGGAGCAGACGCTGGCAAAAACAGGACGGCGAATGAAAAAGTCGACAAACATAGGCCAGGGATCCGCGTAAGGAGTAGAAGGGGATGACCAAGTTGGGAAACCGCTCAAGAGGACAAATCTAGGGCGGGGATCCAGGCGGTCTCCCCTCCCCTTGCATCCTCTGCTGCAAAAGCACCTCATCGACAATCGGGGCGCCATCGCGGATTTTTTGCAGGCCGCTCAGCACAATCGGCTCGTTGGCCTTCAGCCCCTCCAGCACCTCGTAGCTGTTGCCGTAGAGGGATCCCAGCCGCACCGGCCTTTGCACCGCCACCGCCCCGGGGGGCTTGCCCTCCTCAGGTGGCTCTGTCGTCTGCACCGTGTAGACAAAGGTTTGGGCGCCCAGACGGGCTACCGCCGTTGCCGGCACCAGCAAAGCTGGCCGCTCCTCCCAGAGGATGCGGGTTCGCACAAACTGGGCTGGTCGCACCAGCGGGCCGTAGGCCTTGCGCAACTGGCCGGCGGGGTTCTCCAGCAGGGCCTTGGCCAGCACCGATTGCGTGCTGGCATCGGCTTCAGGCGCGATGAAAGAGATTTGGCTGGTGCCGATCACCTCGCCGCGGCTGTCCAAGATCTGCACCGGTGTGCCGATGCGCAGGCGGGGGGCCTGCTGCAGCGGGATATTCAGGTTCAGCTCCAGCGCCTGGGTTTGGGTCAGGGTGGTCAAAACCGTCTGGGGCGTCACATAGTCCCCCTGCCGCACCAACACTTCCCCGACAATACCGGCAAAGGGAGCCGTGACCTGGAAAAACTGCAATTGCACCTGCTGCCGCTCCGCCTCGGCCCGGGCCCGCTCCACCTCCCGCTCTGCCCGCACAATGGCCGCCTCTTGGGCCCGGATCTGCTCCTGTTGCGCCGCCAAGGCCGCCTCCGCCTGGCGCAGATCGCGGCTGGACTGATCCACTTGCGCCTGGCTGATGGCCCCCTCGGCCAAGAGGCGCAGGTTGCGCTGGTGTTGATCCCGGGCGAACTCCGCCGCTGCCTCCAGCCGCAGGCGATCCGCCCGCAATTGGCTGAGCACGGCTCGGCTGCTCTCCAGGTTGGCCTGAGCCGCCGCGATCCCGGCCGCTTGGCCGGCCACCGCCGCCTGTTGTTGCCGGCTGTCGATGGCAAACAGAGGCGCCCCGGCAGAAACCTGGGATCCCAGCCGCACGAACACCTGGGTCACCTGGCCGCTCACCTGGGGCCGAATACTGGCCACCTGCTGGGATCCGAGGCTGGCGATGAACTCCGACGTCTCCTGAATGAGCCGTTCTTCCACGGCGCCGATGGCCACCGGTGTCGGCTGGCCTTCTCCACTCTCCATGCCGCGAGGGGGCCCGCCGGGCCGACAGGCAGCCAGGAGCAAAGAAAAACCCAACAGCGGCAGAACTGTTCGCAATCGCATCCTCAACCTGCTCCCCCAACGAGCACCCAAACAGAGGGATCCCCCATCTGCATTGGCTCAACCAACCAAGGTAATGAGCCTGTGCCTTCCTGTGCCTGTGCAAAAGCGCTGGCCATCCTTCCCAATCCAGAACTAAGTTGACACTCCCGCCGCCTGAAGGCGGGGGATTCTTACGCAGTCCACAGAAGGACCCGTAACGGCGTTGTCAAAGCGCCTCTAGACAGTTCCTTAAGGCAAAGCCCCAAGGTTCTGCTGACTTTCTTAAGCAGGTTGGCGGCAGCATTT